>JAVCCJ010000109.1 GCA_030765585.1 Candidatus Zapsychrus exili
ATTGTGCTTAACTTAGGTAATTATATTTTTGAATATAATCATCTTCGTAGACATGGGGGCTTGAACTATGAGACCCCTTTTGATAAACTAAAAAGAGTTACCGAATTAGTGAGCTAGTACAACAGACCCCCGTCTGTCCCCATTATTGTTAACTACAAGAAGAAAGCGTTTTCTTAAAACATCCCTACTAGTCTTATTATTAAAAGAAATATGTTTTATACTTAATATAGGAGAGGGTTATTAGCTATTTACTATAGTTAATAGCTAAGAAAGGAAAATGAATCAAATGGCTTTAAGGGGCGGCACTATCAATAAATCACCTATATATAAAGTAATAGTAGTACTTATTATATTATCCTTTATTTCGTCTACTATTGCGCCTATATCCTATGCCCAAATCCTGCCTGCTGTAGGAACTACTGTTTCGTTAAGCGCTGTGTTTAATCCTGTTGTTATAAAGGGCCTTAAGTTGTATCCTAGCAATCCTTTAAAGTTTGATTTTATAGTAGATCAAGCAGATTCTAATTTAGTTCAAGAACAATTAAAACAAGAATCCACCAAGCTCATTAAATACTTTTTAGCTTCTTTAACAACCCCTGAAGATGATATGTGGGTCAACTTAAATCCTAAAGAGAGAGATAGAATAATCCCTCAAGATTTTGGTGTAACTCAAATGGGTCGTGACTTGTTGGCTCAAGATTATATTTTAAAACAAATAACAGTCTCTTTAATGCATCCAGAAAAAGAGACAGGCAAGAAATTTTGGGACAAGATATATAAACAGGCTTTTGATAAGTATGGCGTAGTTGACATTGATACTGATGTTTTAAGCAGAGTATGGATAGTACCTGAAAAGGCTGTAGTGTATGAGGCAGAGGACAGAGCCTTTGTTGTAGAAAGTAAGCTTAAAGTATTGTTGGAAGAAGAATATCTTAATAAGAGTTCAGTGCTAAGTGATACGTGGTCCGAATCAGAATTAAAACGTACCACTTACCACGTACCACTTACTACTAATATTATTAAATCAGTAATCGTTCCTGCATTAGAAAAAGAAGTAAATCAAGGCAAACACTTTGCTCCTTTGCGTCAGATATATCATTCTATGATCCTTGCTACTTGGTATAAACGAAATTTAAAAGAAACTTTGTTGGGCAAGGTTTATATAGATCAAAACAAGACCAAAGGCGTAGACATAAAAGATAAAGATGAAAAGTTTAAGATATACAATCAGTATTTAGAGTCTTTCAAACAAGGAGCTTATAACTATATAAAAGAAGAGTATGATCCTGTGACACAGGAAATAATCCCTAAGAAATATTTTTCTGGTGGACTTACAGGGTTAAAAATGAAAGATCTTGATGTTATTCAAAGTTTAAATCAAGACCAGTTAAATGATTTTGCAATGGTTACAGAAGAGAATCGTTTTAAGACAGTTACATCAGATTTATCAGTTTTAAGAGATCAGGCAATGATGGCGTCAAAAATTAGAGATGATATTGCAAAAATTGTCAAGTCATCGAGGGGGGAAAAGGTAAATTTTGCCGAATTTATGAAATTGGCAAATACTGGTTATTATTCTTATATAGCTGAAATAGGAAAAAATATGGATTTTGATACTTTCGCGGAGAAAAGATATTTTGGAGAGGCTGTTAGTAATCAAATAATTCAAATGTGGGAAATTATGGGTAAGTCTCATAAATTTAGCATTGTTGAGATGGGCGCAGGCAACGGAGTTTTAGCGTTTAATGTTATTGACCTTTTAAGAATAAAGGCTCCAGGCTTATTTAACGCTCTTGAGTATGTGATAGTTGATGTTGGAGATAAGCTTGTAGGAAAACAAAAAGAAGTTTTAAAAAGTTTTGAAGGTAAAGTTAGGTGGATAGAAAAATCTATCGAAGATATAAAAGATAGTGATTTGAAAGATATCGAAGGAGTTTTTCTTTCTAATGAGCTTGTTGACGATTTGCCTGGACATAGGATTAAAAAGGTTGATGGTAGTTTAAAAGAAATTTATGTAATTTATAAAGATGGCGAGTTTCGTGATGAAATTGGTGATATATCGGAAACGTTGGAAGGTTATATTTCTGGGAAAGATATTCTGTTAAATGAAGGAGAAGAGACCATAGTAAGACCTTCTGTGGGAAGAATGCAAAAGATTATATCAAATTCTCTTAAGAAAGGTTTTGTTCTGACCATTGATTATGGCGGGAAAATTCAAGAGAATGTTGAGGGAAGAGAATATGCTGTTTGGGGTGGAAACAAAGAAAATATAGCAATTGATGAACTTTATGGGTTAATAGGCGCTTCTGAGATTACAAGTGATGTTGATTTTTATGACATTGTTCAAGAAGGAAAGAAAAATAATATTAAAGTTAATGATTTTATACATCAAAGGAATTTTATAGGTAATTTGGTTGATTTTGAGACTTTAGAGAGATTGCCAAATAAAGAGTATTCTGATTTTAATACAAGTTTTGGATTTAAAGTTTTAGTGCAAAGCAAGGGTATAGATGAAAGCGTGCAACTAGAAGGTTTTAAAAAGAATAGAAGATATGATTTTGGGGCTACACTTTCTAAAGAGGTAATAGTTAAGATACCAATGCAATTTATGGATTTTAAATTTATTGTTATATCTGATTTTTATACTAATGTTCCTAAGGACAAGATCAGGGGCGGTATAAAAACTTTGGAGTCTTATATAAGAGAAAGAGGATATGTCTCTTATGGATTTGTTCAAATAGAAAGTATATCGTCAGGATATTTTAAGATCAAAAGAGAACATATTAAGGATATGGTTATAAGAGATGATAAAGGCAATGTTGTATTCAATGCAAAAGAATACTTTGAGAAAGATAGTAATAAAATTGAAGAGTATGCTCTTTCAGAGAATAGTTTTATTGACAGATATTCTTCTAGGTTAGATTTGAGTGTTCCATATGTATATAGAATTCCAAAAACATTTCATTTAGAAATAAAAGAAAGTAAAGTAGTTTCATTTGTTGCTAGCCCTATAAGTAATTTTGATCAGGCTATGATGGCTGTCGAAGAAGAACAATTGAAATTAAAATTTAATCAGCAAATGGAGTTATTTTCTCAAGAAGAATTAAAAAGACTGTTGAATAAGAAGTATGATATGGAAGGTAGTTTTGTTAATAAAAAAGATTCAAAGAAATATAAGCTGTCTGTGATTTCTAGAGGAGTAAGAATTGAAGAGGCAATATATGAGTGGGGAAAAACAATTAAAGGACTTTCAGAAGACGATAAAGAAAAGGTAGATTTTAGTTATGAATATTGGTTGAATAATTTCAGAGAGAGTCCAGAAAGTTTTCTTATTAAGGTAGAAACAACTAAGGGTGAAATAGCTGGTATGATGCTTTTTAAAAAGCAGGAAAAGTCTGAAGCTCATTTTTCACAGCAGCCTGTTTATTTTATTGATATTGTAGAGGTATTGCCTTCTTTTAGGGGAAAAGGTTTCTTTACTATTCTTATGGCAGCTGTTTGTGAGATATCTTTGAAAGATGAAAATGTTTCTAGATTAGATATTGAAAGAAGTACAGATATATTAACAGCGCATCCGAAAGAATCAACTGAAGATCTTGAAGAAGGTAGGTTGACTAGAGAAATATTTTATAAAGCAGGATTTAGCAATATTTGGGATAGGACTGTAGGCCCAACAGATATTTCTCAAGCTGAGTTTGATTTTCCTCTCGAAGGTTTAAGTAACAATATTAGTATGGAAAAAGGAGAACAAGAAAGATATCTTTTTGTTGGATTGTCTTTAGCAAGAGCGGAAAGTCTTCTAGAAAAAGCGAAAGGTTTGATGATTAAGGAAGCTTCGAATGTAAAAATGGTAACAAAAAATGATGATTTGGCAAGAAGGCAACATAGCCTTCAAAAAGAATATACAAAAATAAGAGGAATGGACGACTATAAAGGCATATTATTCAATTATGGTTTTAGGTTTAAAGTAAATAAATCACGATCAAGCGACCTTAGCGCGATTATTCATCTTACTTATCGTAATATTTTAAAACGTGGCGAAAAAAGATCTGTGCGCGTAGCTGACGCTGGATGTGGTTTAGGAGTTTATCTTTCAGAGATTATGAAAGATAAAGCTTTTAGTAATCGTGTGGAAACTTATGGTGTAGATGCTGTAGATTGGAAGGCAAAAGACTTTAGTGATAAAGCCCTTAAAAAATTTCATGATTATTATTCTAGAAAGTATGATTTAGAAATGCGTAATCAGTTTTTGAATAAAGAATTATTGACTAAATTTGTTCAAGCTGATATTGCAGAAGTCGAATTCTCAGAAAATGAAAAGCCAGACATAATCACATCTTTTTATGTTCTTCAATATCATAAAAATCCTTTAGCAGCCTGGGTTAATCTTTTTAATCAGATGGAATTTGATGGTAGCATTTTTAGTAATTTTGTTTTACCTAAAGAAAGAAAAGAAACAGAGCAAATTATAAAACAATATCGAGAGTTTGTAGATACATTACAAAAACAGGGAGTTGATATTGTAATGTATTTAAGCGAGAACAAGGAAAAAGAAGAGTTAGATTATATAGAATTTATTTTAATAGCAAGCCCTTCTAAGGGTCAAAGTCTTAAATTAAATTTTATTCCAGAAGTGCTTAAGCCGGCTTTATTAAAGAATCCTGATGGTTCAGAATATGAAATACAAGTAGTTGATTACCATAAAAATAACGATAAGTTGCCTGTAGAGGTTGTTTCTGTAGATAAAAAGTCGGAAGACAATGCTATGGTATCAGAGAGTGTTTTTAATTTTGACGAATTCATCAACACAGGTTCTACTTATTACGAAATAGCGGGAATGAAACTAGAATTTATTTTAAGAGAATTTGGTAATGCAGATAATCCGCAATATTTAATCGATGTGGCTTTAGACAGAAATAGGACAGGAGAGACAAAGATAGCTCAGATGGATTTCTTGGTGAGGAAAAAGAAAAAGAGAGCCAAGATTGATAGGGCGGTGACTCTTCCTAAAGATAAGGAAGATATATTGTTAGATAGGGGTTGGCGCATTACGTCGCATAAGGTGCCTAATATACCAATAGAGCATACCGCAGGATTATATGTAGTCGAAGAATATAGAAATGGTGGAGAGAAGGGTGTACAAAATTTAGGCAAGCTTCTTATAGAAATAGCATTTAGAATAATGGAAAGAGATGGTGTTAAAACTGCTACAATAATTCCAAAGGCAGATGTAAAGAGAATAGAGTTTTATGAGAATAATCTTAGTGCAGTAAAGTCAGATAATTCGAGTGATGGGCCAAACGCCTTAAAGGTTGATTTAAAGAATAGAAAAAAGAGCGAGCTTCTTAAAATTAAGAGAGAAAAAGGAAAAGTTTTAAGAATAATAGTTGATACTAGCGTACCTTCAAATTTGAAGACTTCTGATGATGCAATGTTGTCAGACATTGGAGATGATGTTGAAGTTGTAGGTAAAATAGATTATAGAAATGTTTTCTCTAATGAGCTATCTCAAGAGTATTTTAATGAGTTAATTGAAAATAACAGGGTTTTTATTAAAGTCTCTGAGAATGATATGTTTGAGTTTCAGTTAGTAGAGTTTTCTAAAGACAAATGGTATTCTATTGTTGTTAAAACAGAAGATGGTCGCGAGATCGGATATTTTGATTTTCGCTTAGGTATCGCAGACTATGGCTATGATCGTGAGGATTTAAAGAGTGTTGCTATAGAAGTTAAAGAGGATATAAGTAAAAAGTATAAAGGTATAGGTAGAGCTCTTGTTTCGTTTGCTTTAGCTATATCAAAAGTAAATGGTAGAAAAAAGTTTTTTGCACGTTCTTCGGCAAAGGATAAGTTTTGGAATGATTTGGGATTTATTAATGTGTATAAGAACAATTTGGAGTATAGCCTAGAGAATCAGCCGATACTGAATATAATAATAAAAGAAAAAGAGCTTGGTGGTATCGACCTAAATGCAAGCAATTTAGAGATAGAAAGTATGGGGGAGAAAATAGATTTTAATGATTTCTTTAATGTAAAAGATTTCCAAAATATTGAAGGTTTTGTGCCTGTTATAATAGATATCTCACCTGTAACAAACGTATATCAAATGCTTGGATTAGACTCAACATATCAAGTACCTGCAGAAGGATCTTCCACTTAAACAAGAACGTTGTAGATTCTAGTTTCTAGTGCAACAGTTTAAAGAATACCTCATTAGGTGTATAAAAATCATGTACTTTTCGAGGCCTGTCGTTTAATAGTTCTTGGACCTCTTTTAATTTCTTTTCTG
>JAVCCJ010000002.1 GCA_030765585.1 Candidatus Zapsychrus exili
CCAAAAAATGGATATCTCCCTCTTTTAATGAGGTTAAATCATCCCATAATTCATTCCATTGATCTTCAGACCAAGAATATCTTCTTTGATAAATAGGTATTTTAAAAACTTCATTAGGAGAACTAAATAATTTCAGTATATTTCTTGTGATTGCATCAATTCCCATGATTAAATTAATACCTCATCACTTTTTAATAGTTTCCCCAGCATCCCAACAATCTCAACCTCTGCCAAAGTATCAAGCTCACAATACTTTTCAAGAGCATCTCGAATCTTCTTTCTTTCTTCTTCACTCACAGAAGGATCATAAGTAATTCTTTCATATTCATAACTAGCCAAATCACCCTTATTAATATCCAAGTCCTTGTAGCTCAAATCACTCATTACGGGCAGAACTGCTTTGATACTTGCACTTCCGCATTGTTTTGGATCATAATAATGAAAGTTCCTAAAAACATCCCATAGATCTTTAATTCTTAGCAAAATGTTTTCATCATACCATTCTCTAAATTCAGGGAAGGCTGTTGAAGATTCATTCATAACCCCTTTTTCAAATCCTTGATTGTAAACTAAGATACTCCCAAAATCACCTAAATTATCTCTTAAGGCTTGCATAAACTTCGGTCGTGGATCATCAGTTCCATCTGCTAAAAATGAAATATGCTCAACTTCTCCACCCTCTTCTTTTTGTATATGTAATGAAAATTGAAATGGGATTCTTTGATAAGGTTTCATTCCATCAAATTTAGGTAATGCAGGGTTAATTGTCTCAAAATCTAAGTAGTAAATTGGATACTCTAAGTTTTTAAGAAAGTTATTTATTTCAACTTTATCAATATGTTCTCCACCATCACAAGCAAGTCTTCGCTGTATTTCTTGTTTTTCATTAAGTTTAACGCTTTCGGGAACATCTTTCAAACAAGCAATCCCATTATCATATAATTCAAAACATTTCTTTTTTAACATCCTATAAAAATCAAAAATACTATCCTCAGGAACTGAATCCCAACATTCGTTCTTTAAAGGACATTCATAAGGATTATCACAAGAAGGGCTTATTTTACAAGTAGGTTCTTTCTTAGAATTAATAACTTTCACCATTTCATCAACATTGGTCTCGACATCTTTTGAGAATTCCTTAATATCCTCTGTAATTTCTGTCTGGACAAATAATTCTGAAGGCTCAATCTGACCATCTAAACAATACTGATTATTTATGTGCATTAGAAAACACTTTCTTATTTTTAGCCCCGCCCTCTCATAAACATATTTTTGGAAAGAAACATCATGTAGATTCACATCTTTTACCTTTGTTGCACTTTTTACCTCTACAATATCCCATTCGTTTTTACCTACTGGCACTAAAACATCTGCCCTAGAATATAGATTATCTACTAAGAATGCGGGTTCAAATAGTGGAATTCTTTTCTTAATTAGCTTTTTTGTATTCTCTAAATTTTCTTTAAAATCTTCATCAGGGATATTTTGACCTTTTGGGAAAACTTTTGTAGCTAATTCTCCTAGAACATGTCCCTCTGAAAATTTCTTTAATGCAATTTCATCTGGTTCTGAGATTCGTTTTTTATCATTAATTTTAACCCATAATAACCTTGGACATTGTAAGCCCAAAAGGTAGCTTGATTTTGATAGTAGTTTTGGCATGAAAAAAAGAAGATTGAAGGACTTATAAAATTAGTGGGAAAAGAATTATAAGCCTTTCTTAACTTAATAATTTATGAAAAAAGAAGACTTCATGCGTGAAGCAATAAAGGACGCTAAGAAAAATAAACATCATTTTGGAGCAGTTGTTGTGAAAGGAAATAAAATAATTTCCAAAGCAGGAAAAAGACCTGTGGGCGATCCGAGATATCATGCTGAAACTCAGGCAATTATTAATGCAACAAACAAACTAAAAACTAAAAGTCTCAAGGGACATACTCTTTATACGACTTGTGAGCCTTGTCCAATGTGCTTTTATATGGCTTGGATAACTAATGTTTCTAAGATCGTATTTGGTGCAAGCAATAATGATTCGATTAAACACGGTTTCAAAGAAATTAAAATAACTGATAGAGAACTCAATAAGCGTGGTGGAAATAGGATAAAAATTGAAGGCGGATTTTTGAGAGATGAATGCTTGAAGTTGTTTAAGGTCTAACAACGCCTTCAATCTGTACTGCAATCTTTTCAAATTTAGCCATTTGAATTTCCATTAATTCTATTCTTTCCTGAAGGATTTCGTTTTGTCTTTTTGTGGAATCTAAATCCTTTTCAAGCTCAGTCTTAGTTGTGTCAATTAACATGTCTTCCTCACTAATTGTATCTCTCATACCCAACAGCTCGCTGTAATAATGAATTTTATCTGACTTTTTCCAACCGAAACGATATTTTAAAGCAGATTCGCTTTTATATCTTGGAAGCCAATAACAACAAGCACAATGTCTGAAATCATACATTGTCATATTGCAATATTTTTCTCCTGCAGGAGAAACTCCGTCGCCAAATAATTTCTTAGCCGTATTTTTTATGACTCGATTAACATTGTATGGCTTAAATGTAAATAGATAATCATGTGGTTCTAATTTTTCTTCCTTCACATATCTTTTAATTAAATCAGAAGACAGCATTAACTTAATTCTTCTGCCAAAAGTCTTACTTATCTCATCCCTGATATGAACTTCCTTAAATTCATTATGAAAATCTGAAATTTTAATATTGATTAATTCTGTCGGAGCTCTGATCCCCGTATCAAATAAAAACATAATCATAACCCGATATTTGAACATAGAATTATCACAAAAAGTCCTGACTTGATCTTCTGTTAAGTAGACCCATTTGGGTTTATCTCTTCGAACATCTAAATCTATTGTGATGTCTTCAATAGTAATGCCTTCCTTTCTATTTACCTTAACCCACCAGTGCCAAAAGGATTTGAAACCTTTCCCATAGGTATCAATTGAGGCATAAATTTTGCCATCCTCTCTTGCGACTTCTCCCGTTCTAATTTTTGAGAAGAATACTATAATCTGATCTTCTGTTATTTGGGTTATGTCATCAATACCAAATTCAGCTTTAAATCGCTTAGAGAAAAATATCATTTTTTGCCTTAATGTATTTAAT
This sequence comes from Candidatus Zapsychrus exili, assembly GCA_030765585.1. Lineage (GTDB taxonomy): Bacteria > Omnitrophota > Gorgyraeia > Zapsychrales > Zapsychraceae > Zapsychrus > Zapsychrus exili. Next base: position 3,121 of record JAVCCJ010000002.1, read on the forward strand.
CGGATAAAACTTCTCGGACCCTTCGGACTTCTTGAAGAAACATTTCTTCCGACTTCCATATCTCCGACATATCTTAGAGTCAAATCTGAATTTATTTTACTGATTCCTGGAACGCCGTCTTTTACCGCTATCTTCCAAGCGTAATATTTTTCTTTGTGTTCGTATGGATCTCTCTTCATATTCTAAAGAGCAAACTTTGTTTATTAAC
>JAVCCJ010000115.1 GCA_030765585.1 Candidatus Zapsychrus exili
AAAGATAACTTAATCAACATTATATCAGGAGAAAAATAGTAAAAGTATGGGTTTTATATACCCGATAGTATCAGGAAACGCTTCTTCTTAAGGACATGAAGATATAGCTGGTGATGCGTAATAGGGATGGGCGATATAGAAAGACTATATAACAGGGAGCTATGAGATGAAAGTAGGTATTTATGCAAGAGTTAGCTCTGATGATCAAACCACAGAGACTCAGTTGATTCCATTAAGAGAACATTGTAAGAGAATGGAGTATGAAATTATTGGTGAATACGTTGATGATGGCTACTCAGGTAAAGATGATAAAAGGCCAGCATTCGAGCGTATGCTGTTCGCTATGCGTTCTGGCAAACTGGAAGCTGTAGTTTGTTATAAGCTTGATAGAATAGGTAGAAGTTTAAAGCATCTATTGAATCTGTTTGAAGAATTTGAGAACAGGAAGATTGGTTTTGTATCGTTGTCACAAAACATTGATACGAATACACCTGAAGGCAGAATGTTTCTAAAGATGTTGATGGTTCTTAGTGAATATGAGCGAGAACTTATAGTGAGTCGGACACTGGAAGGGATTAAGAGGGCAAGGAAACAGGGGAAGACATTAGGAAGACCTAAAGGTAAATGTGATAGTAGGCCACGAAAGAAAGGTGGCTATTATTTGAGGTATATGAGTAACAAATAATCCTCCCCCCGATTTACGGGGCTATATAGCGGGGTTTTTCCACTGACAAAAAAACGTCCGATTGTTTGAGGAGGTAATATGGCGAAGTTTCCAGAGTGGGTTGATTCTTGGAAAGAGCAATACGAAGAAGAAGCAGAGTGTGAAGTGTTAAAAGCAGATATAAGAATGGTAATGAGAAAATCGAATGGAGAAATTATTATTCGTTCTTCGGAATATGAAAGCAAGAATATGCCGAAGATAGAACTCAATAAAACTCCACAGGGCTCAATACCTATCTGTGGATAGTGGTAGCTCTATGAAATACGAAGATTGGATGAGGCTTGTTAGAAAACAGCCACACAAGGATTTAAACGGTAGATATATTGTCTCTATATACGGTAAACTAATTGGCGAAATAGTCTATAGAGAAGGTATTGTGATTTCCCGGAAGAAACTAAAAGTAAAATAAAGCGACTATAATGTCGCTACAAGAAAAAGGGGGTTAAAATGGAGGGCATAAAAGTTTTGCGTAGTACCCAGATAATTATACTGGGGATTTGTTTTGTGATTGCTACAATAGTCTCAACCATTATATTTTCACAAGGTTTAATGAAGATAAAAAGGTTTTCCTCAGAAGTTATCAAAGTCACTGGTTCTGCTGAAAAGAATATCATTTCTGACTACATGGTTTGGAAAGCAAGATTTTCAAGGCGTGACCCCACGATGACCGTAGCTTTTAATATGTTAAGGGAAGACTTAAAGACCATAAAAGATTATTTTGCTACCAAGGGAATTAAGGAAGAGGGAATCATAGTTGCCCCTGTAGTTACATCCATTCTTTATAAAAAGAATGAGAAAGGTAACGATACAAACGAAATTGAAGTATATCTGTTATCACAGGAGATAGAGATTAGATCCTACGATGTCATAAAGGTAACTGATATCTCTAGGCAGTCAACAGAGCTGATTGAAAAAGGTATAGAATTTATTTCTCCGGCTCCAGAATACTTTTACACGAAGTTGGCACACCTTAAACTTGAGATGTTGAAAGAAGCTACGGGCAACGCCAAGAAACGAGCTGAACAGATGGCATCCGCAGCTAACAACAAAATAGGTATTATGCGTTCCGCAAGGATGGGCGTATTCCAGATAACACCTGTTAATTCCTATGACGTATCTGACTGGGGATATAATGATACGTCGTCTTTAGAGAAAAAGGTTAACGCTGTAGTGAGTGCAGAGTTTGCAATAACAGAATAGGATATAAAATAAGGGATACTTATGGAATACGATAAAAAAATGTTAGAAGAATGGTGCCGGATGGAAGACTGGGGGAGTTATCTTGATCGGAATGGCGCGCTGAATAAATTTTCGTCACAAGAGGGATTTCAATTTCTCCAGAGAGAATATTTTTCAGAAGTAAAAAGACGCATAGATTATTGTAAAAATTTGCTAAAATACCATGAGGACGCATTTCTCTGCTATACGCTAGGCGAATTGTGTGATCGGCTTAACGAGGACGAATCACCCGCATATTTATATAAACGACCAGTGAGATATTATTGTCTGAAGGCTCTTGAGATCGATCCGGATTTTGCGCCTGCGAAGAACTTGCTAAAGAAAATAAAGGCTTGGATAGAGTTTATTGGTGGCGATGATGGAGAAGATATTATGCCTGAGCTAAATGTAGAGGTTTCTAGAGGAAGGAAAAATAGTGTTTGACAAGTGTTACTTTCAGATGTTATACTTTAGCCATGGAAACAAACGAAGATAAATTTTGGAGATTGATTAAGCAGTTAAAAGAAATACAGATCGAAGCAGTTGAATGCGTAAAATCAGATCAGGATGAACAAAGTCGACGTAAGAAGCAAAAGCAACTAATAGGAGCGCAGATTAGAACTTATCGCGTTGAGAACCGCCTTACTCAAGAAGAGCTAGCTACGAGGTTAAACGTCACAAAGATGGAAATAATACGTTGGGAGTTAGCAAGAAATATGCCAAGCAAAGTGTTTATGGAAATCTTAAAAGAGAAAGGGATAGTAAGGGGAGAAGACCTTTAGGGGTTTTTTTGTCTACGGAAGTAACAAGTATGGGTAACATTTATCACTTATTTCATAGAAAAATGTTTAGTTTAGAAAATATTTCAAATTTCCCTAAAATTTTCAGAACTTCGGCGTTTAATTATAATGGGTAGCTCATCGCGAAGTGTCTATCCCAAGGGTGTTACTAAAGAGGAAACAGTATTAATAATAGGAGGGAAGAATGGTTAATCGAGATTTAATAACAAGAATCAAGGAAGCAAACAGGATTGAAGATGTTACAAAGGAATTTGGAGTAGCGTTAAAGAATAATAAAGCTCTTTGTCCTTTCCACAAAGAAAAGCACGAAAGTTTCAGTATTGAACCCAACAAACAGATTGCCAGGTGTTTTGCCTGTATGCCTAAAGCGGTAGATGTTATTGGTTTGGTGATGAAGTTTAAGGACTGTGGTTTTGGAGAAGCAGTGAGCTATTTGGCTAAGCGAGTAAACATAGAAATGGATCCTCTGACCCCTGAAGAAGAAATTGCCATACAAAAATTCATAAGAAGAAAAGAAATATTGGAAGCAACAGCTCAGTTTTACTACAGTAGGCTTGTTGAGAATAATTATGAGGACAGCCTGGGCTATATTAAGGAAAGAGAGTTTACGAAAGACCTCCTTAATTTTTTTGTAATCGGATTGGCGGAAGACAGCGGCTTGCGTAATTATTTAGTCAAGAATAGGTTTAAGGTAGAGGAATGTATTGAGATGGGTGTTTTAGCTGTAGACGAGAAGAGTGATCGTATTTACGATTTTTTTAGAGATCGTTTGGTTTTTCCGGTTATGGTTAGGGGTGAGGTAGTTTCGATGACTGCCAGAACTTTAAAAAAAGGTTTTGAACCCAAGTGGCTGCATCTTAAGGGCGAAATCAATAATTTCTACAATGAGGATGCTCTTCAAATAGAAGAGGATGTTTTGATTTGCGAAGGTCCTTCCGACACATTGGCAGCTATTATGAAAGGATATAACGCTGTTGGCATACTCGGAGCAAAAACATTTAAAGAAGAATACTTGAAAAAATTTAAGAAAGAGGCGCGGATATACATTTGCCTTGATGGAGACAAGGCTGGCAAAGATGGAACCGAGCAAATCAGTGAAATATTTATGGGAGAAGAGAAAATCGTATTGCTACCACAAGGACAAGATCTCGCTGATTATTTTAAAACGCATACTATTGAGCAATTTGAAGCGCTAAAAAAGCTGGCTAAGAATTGGCAAGAAACAAAACTTGATGAGGATCAAGCAATCCAGATACATCTCAATGATGCAGATGATGCTAAATACTCTAATAAGAAGGTAATGATTGATGTAATGGTATGTGCTAAGGGCGAGACCTTTCACGTTCCCAAGATATTCAGGGCTAAGTGTAATAAGAATTGCAAAAACACCCGTTGCCCTATAAATAATAAATACCGCAAATATCATATCTCGTCTAATAGCAAAGAGTTGATTGATTTCACTATGCTCAGTGATTCTCGAATAACAAGTTGTCTTAGGGCGATGATTCATTGTGTGGAAGATATGCAAAAGCGTGGATGTATCAATATTGAAATATTAGAGCAAATAACGATACAGGAGATCCTAGTAGTTCCCAAAACTTCAAGGATAGAGGTAAGGCAAGACGGCGAGAGAAACATAGTCATCGATGAGATTGGGAAGGAATATAGGGATAAAAAGATATATGTTCAAGCCGCTTTGCCAAAAACAAATCAGTATTTCAGGATTCATGGATGGGTTAAATCAAATCCGAAGAGTCAAGTTGCCACTTTACTTATTTATAAACTCGAATCAATTAACAATGAGTACGAGAATCTTGAATTGACCGACAAGGTAAAACAGGAATTCAAAGTTTTCCAAGTGATTGGTGATTACACAATCGAATCAAAGCTAGACGAAATGTTGGAGGACATCACAAATAATATCACCAAAATTTATGGAGGTCATAGAAAACGGATTTTACTCTGCATGTTATTGACCTATTGCTCTCAGATATCTTTTGAGTTTGATGGAGAGGTTCTTAGAAGAGGTTGGGTCGAAATGTTCCTTATTGGAGATACCGGCCAAGGCAAGACCCAGATGTATGACAATCTCAGTAAAGCCATAGGACTAGGTGAATTTATAAGCGGGACAGCAGCTTCGAGGTCAGGGATCGTATACGCCTGTGTTCAGGTAGGAGGCACTTGGTTTCTGATTTGGGGTAAGTACCCTCTTAATGACGGTAAGCTTCTTTTTATAGATGAAGGGCAGGCATTGGACATTGAAGAATGGGAAAAGATGTCGAGTGGTCGTAGTGATGGGATTGTGAGAGCAGACAGAGTAAAGAAAGGCGAGCATCCAAGTAGAACCCGTTTAATTATCTCCTGTAATCCTAAGAATAACAGGGTGCTCGATGACAATATGTGCGGAGTTGAAACATTGATATTTATTTTTAGAGCGGCTGATATAAGAAGATTTGATATTGGTGGTTTTATGAGTAGTAGCGATCAGTCAAGCGATATTGTCAATCAGGCTAGTAGCGAAAGAATTCGTACTGTTCAGAAAGTATTCCCTGTTGTATTACGTAATTTAGTCTGTTGGGCTTGGACAAGGAAAACAGAGAATATACTGTTTGAGGAGGAAGCCAAAGATAAGGTATTTACTGTCGCTAAAGAACTTACCATCATTTATAGCTCAGCCAAGAGCATCCCGCTTATTACTACGGATGTTCGTCATAAGATAGCTCGTCTTTCAGTGGCGCTGGCTACGCTGTTGCATTCGACAGATGACAAACATGAAAAAGTTATTGTTAGGGTGGATCACGTTAACTATATCAATAAATTAATGCAGGAGATGTTTAACCACGAAAATTGTTGTTTAAATGTATATGCTGAGCTTAAAAAGGAAAATGCCACCTTAAGTGATAAGGAGTATAAAGAATTTATAGACATGATTATCAAAGAAGGGATGGGAAGAAAAAGAACTGGTCAAGTTATTTTAAATGATGATATGCGTATTATCTTTTTTGATTTTGCCAGTAATGATGTTGTCGAACGGACTCAACTAGCAGAAGCCCTTGATATTAATGCTGATAATGTGACTAAGAAACTCAAGATACTTAAGGATTATAGTCTCATAAGAGGCAGGTCAGGTAAGAGAGGTTATCGCAAAACAGCTAAGTTTAATAAAATATTAAGGAGAATGTTTTTAGATAAGTCTCTTCAGAAGGTGGACTATAAAAAAGAGGAAGAGGAAGAAAAAGACCTATGTAAAACAGAAAATTGAACTGTTTTGCCGCTTTCACCTGTTATTTTGAAGACTTGAAAACGGTTTTTTCCTAATCGAGATGAAAAACGCCTGCTTTTAGGTTCAGCAGATAACAGGTAAAACAGGCAAAAGCGTTATGAAAGGAGGTATTTATATGTCAGTGATAGGAGAAAAGTTTAAGACTGGCGATATTGTTTGCACTGCAGGTGTGAATAGTCTGATGCGTGAAGATGAACGCTTCAGGATGTTTGTCCATGAGTGTTTGGTTAGGCACATGGCCGGTGACTGGGGTGATCTTTATGAAGAGGACAGACAGGCTAACGAAAGAGCTTTGGTTGAAGGCAGCCGGTTACTTTCTGCCTATAAAGCAAATAGCCTGTCTAAGATTTGGATAATCACAGAGGCAGATCAAGCATCGACGTGCATA
>JAVCCJ010000040.1 GCA_030765585.1 Candidatus Zapsychrus exili
AAATAAGCGGCGCTAAAAATGCTGCTTTGCCAATAATGGCAGCAACCATCTTGACTGACGAAGAATGCATTATCTCAAACGTACCAAAACTAAGAGATACAATGACAATGGTAAGCTTGCTTCGCTCGCTCGGCAAATCGGTAGACATTGATAAAAACAATATTAAGATTTCATCAAAAGGTAAACTAAGCCACATTGCAGACTACGATTTAGTTTCTACAATGAGAGGTTCGTTTTGCGTTTTAGGTCCAATATTAGCCAAGCTAGGGCGCGCAAAAGTATCTTTGCCCGGTGGTTGCGTTATTGGAATTCGCCCAGTTGACCTTCATTTAAAAGGCTTAAAGGCCTTAGGCGCTAAGATGACAATCGAAAATGGTTACGTAAACGCAAAGGCTGGAAGTTTGCGCGGTAGTCATATTTATTTAGGCGGCGTTTTTGGTTCTTCAGTACTCGCGACCGCAAACGTAATGATGGCAGCGGTACTAGCAAAGGGAGAAACCGTAATTGAGCTAGCTGCTTGCGAACCAGAGATTGAAGACTTAACTAATTTCTTAATTGAAATGGGAGCGAAGATAAGAGGAATCGGATCTCCAAGACTAACGATTATCGGTGTTAAAAGGCTAAATGGGGTTAATTACAAAATAATCCCTGACAGAATTGAGGCCGGAACCTACATTTTAGCCGCAGCCGCAACTAAGAGTAATAATGTGACACTTCGCGGCGCGTGTTTGTCTCACTTGATGGCACTTGTTGATAAATTATCTCAAATAGGAGTGACAGTAACAGAGAATGAAGATGAGATTACAATTAAATTAAAACGAACTTTAAAACCGGCAAGTGTTACGACGTATCCTTATCCAGGATTTCCAACTGATTTACAAGCTCAACTAATGGCGCTTGCAGCAGTAACGCCTGGTGTAAGCGTGATTACTGATAAAGTTTATCCAGACCGCTTTATTCACATTTCAGAATTAAACAGAATGGGCGCAAACATCAGACGTGAAGGAATAAATGCAATCGTCCAAGGTGTTAAGATTTTACACGGCGCACCAGTGATGGCGTCAGACCTACGCGCTTCAGCAGCACTTGTAATTGCGGGTCTCGCGGCAAAAGATAAGACAGAGATTCACAGGATTTACCATTTGGAACGCGGCTACGAAGATTTAGATGAAAAATTAAAAGCACTTGGTGCTGTTGTTTACAGGGAAGAATAAGAATAAGGTTTAAGGGATAAGTAAAAGCAGAAAAAGGTAAAGTAAGGTAGCGTCTTTGCGAGAAGGCGGTCAAAAATCCAAGCCGACGAAGCAATCTTATCAAGGGGGATTGCCGCGTCGCGTTGCTCCTCGCAATGACAAGAACATTTAGAGGAAAAAGGCAAAACAGATGATTTTGATGATCGACAATTACGATTCATTTACTTACAACCTAGTTCAGTATCTTGGCGAACTGGGTGCTAATTTAAAAGTGTTTCGTAATGACGCACTTACAATTGCTGATATTAAAAAAATGAATCCAGAGAAAATCGTAATTTCTCCTGGACCAGGCAGACCTAAGAATGCAGGAATATCAGTTGAAATCGTAAAAGAGTTTGCGGGTAAGATTCCGATTTTAGGGGTTTGCTTAGGTCATCAGGCAATTGGCTACGCTTACGGTGGGAAAATAGTAAGCGCTAAAAAAATAATGCACGGAAAGACTTCTCAAATTCACCACGACAATAAAAGTATTTTTAAAGGATTAGAAAATCCTTTTGAGGCAACACGTTACCATTCGCTTGTAATTGATAAAAAAACTCTTGCTGATTGTTTTGAGGTTGTAGCAACTACAAAAGAATCTGATGGCAACGCTGAGATAATGGCTATTAAGCACAAAAAGCACAAGCTCTTTGGAGTGCAGTTTCATCAAGAGTCGATTTTAACAAAAGAAGGTAAGAATTTACTTAAGAATTTTTTGGAGATTTAAAAAAAGATTGCACAGATTTTAAAATGATTTCACAGATAAATGTTTTTAATCCTTGCCGGTAGACAGGGATCTAGTTTTTAATTTATTGTTTTTTAGAATTTTTTGGAGATTTAACACACTTTCGTCATTGCGAGCGTTTTTTGCGAAGCAATCTCATTAAGGGGGATTGCCGCGTCGCGTTGCTCCTCGCAATGACAAATAAAAATAAAATGTTTAAAATGACAGCGGAGTAAATAATGAGAACCTACATTCAAAAAATAAGAGATGGCGAAAATTTGACACAACCTGAAATTGAAATTGTAATGCACGCGATAATGGATGGTAAAAGTCCTAAACAAGATATTGCAGATTTCTTAATGGCTTTGCGTTGTAAGGGACCAACAATCGAAGAGATTACAGGCGCGGCTAAAATAATGCGTAAGTTTGCGGTAAAGATAAAGACAAAACACAAAAAGATTTTTGATATTGTTGGAACCGGAGGAGATAAAAAAGGTACATTTAATATCTCAACCGTAGCGGCAGTTGTTGTCGCAGCCACAGGGGTTGCGGTTGCAAAACACGGCAATCGTTCAGTATCAAGCAAGTGTGGAAGCGCAGATGTGCTTGAGGCATTGGGAGTTAATTTAAACGCTGAACAAAAGCATTTATCCGAATGTTTAAATGAGATTGGAATTGCTTTTCTTTTTGCGCAGAAACTTCATCCTGCAATGAAAAATGTTGCACCAGTCAGAAAAGAGCTTGGAGTCGAAACCATTTTTAATATCTTAGGTCCTCTGACTAATCCTGCGAGCGCTACACATCAGCTAATGGGTGTTTACAGTCGTGACTTTGTTGAGCCAATGGCACACGTATTAAAAAACTTAGGGTTAAAAAGAGCAATTGTGGTTCACGGCGCTGATGGTCTAGATGAAATCACAACAACAGACAGTACTTTTATTAGCGAATTTGATGGAAAAGATATTTTAGACTACCACATCTCACCTGAAGAGTTTGGAATTAAGCGTGCAAAAGAAGAAGACATTCTTGGTGGCGATTTAAATGAGAATGTTGAGATTGTCAAAAGTATTTTACAAGGAGAAAAAGGTGCAAAGAGAGACATCGTTTTAGTAAACGCAGCCTACGCACTTTACGTTGCAGAGCGTGTTAAAAATATCTTAGATGGTTTAGAGCTCGCTCGTGAGACCATTGACTCAGGTGCTGCTAAACTAAAACTAGATGAGCTTAAGGAGTTTACAAATCGTGAGCACTAATTTCTTAAAAGATATTTTAGAGCACAAGGCATTTGTAATTGACCGCAACGCTGAATTTTACGAAACATTAGAACATCACATCAGAAACGTAGGCATTGGATCTTATCACGTGTTTGAAGAAAGACTCAGAGAGGGAGACAGGATAAATCTGATCGCTGAAATAAAGAAAGCGTCTCCGTCAAAGGGAATGATTAGAGAAGGTTTTGAGCTCTTGCCAATCGCTGCTGCCTACAACGATTCAGATGTCGCTGCGATTTCAGTTTTAACAGAAGACAAATATTTTTTAGGTAGTCCGAAATACGTTGCAAAGGTTCAGGAGAACACAAATGTTCCGGTTTTAGCGAAAGACTTCTTTATTGACAGACGTCAGATTTTTGAGGCTCGTTACAATGGGGCAAGTGCAATACTTTTGATAGTTGCAATTTTAGAGGACAAGCAGTTTCGTGGATTACTTGAGACCGCAGATTCTTTGGATGTTGATTGTTTAGTTGAGGTACACAGCGAAGACGAACTTAAACGCGCGCTTGATTTGGGTGCTGAGATAATTGGAGTAAACAATCGCGATTTGACCACATTTGAAGTTGATCTTAAGTTTTCAGATAAGCTGATACCGAAGATACCAAAGGATAAAGTGATTGTTGCTGAAAGCGGAATAAAAACTAGAGAAGATATTAAACGCTTGTCTGATCTTGGTGCAAATGCGGTTTTAATTGGAGAGACCTTAATGAGAGAAAAAGATATTAAAGGAAAAATAAAAGAGTTGTTTGGATAAATAATGTAGGGGTGTTGTTATCGCTCGTGTCGTCATTGCGAGCGTTTTTGGTGCCGCAATCTTATCTGTGTCGTCATTGCGAGCGTTTTCTGCGAAGCAATCTCGTTAAGAGGGATTGCCGCGTCGCTTTGCTCCTCGCAATGACAAATAAATAAAAGGAATAAAATGTTTAATGTAAATCGAATAAAAGTTAAAGTTTGTGGAATCACAAACCTAGAAGATTTAAAAAAAGTTGTTTACTACGGCGCTGATGCAGCCGGGTTTGTGTTTTACAAAAAAAGCCCGCGCTACGTATCTCCTAGCAAAGCAAAAAAGCTGGTTGAAGAGTTACCACCGTTTGTTACACCTGTTGGCATTTTTGTCAACTTAAAGGAACGTGCGATTAGAGATATTTGTAAGTTCACCGGAATTAATACTGTGCAATTGCATGGAGATGAAGATCCTCTTTTTTGTGCTCGTTTAAAAAAACAGTACAACGTAATTAAGGCGTTTCGTGTCGCAGATGATTTTAATTTCAAGAAAACAAAACAGTACAATGTGGACGCTTTTCTTTTTGATGCCTACAAAGAGGGTGTTGAAGGCGGAACAGGAGAGGTTTTTAATTGGAAGATAATGAGGTTTGAGAAATTTGATAAACCTTTTATTTTATCTGGCGGTTTAAACGCAGAAAATATTAAAGACGCAACCGAGGTTCTTAGCCCTTACGCAGTGGACGTTTCTAGTGGTGTTGAAAAATCTCCAGGGATTAAAAGCCCACAGTTGATCAGAGCATTTTTTGATTCGTTAGATCAATCAAGTATTTCGTAGGGGCGGGGTTCATCTCCGCCCGTTATCTTGAGGTCACAATTTGTGACCTCAAGATAAAAAGCAGTTTACAAAAGAAGAAAAGTAAGTACAATAAAAATATCCTCCTTTTTGATTTCCCTACAAAGGAAAAAAGAAAGGGGTATTTTTTGTGAAAAAAAGTAAAAAGTTGTCCATTAACAGTAAGATTAAAAAGCAACAAGCATTGTTTTTAGATTCATCTGAAGATATTGTTCAAACAATGATTTATCTGGTAAGAGGTCAGAAGATAATGTTAGATTGCGATCTGGCGTTTCTGTACGGCGTTGAAGCAAAGGTTTTAAATCAGGCAGTAAAGCGTAACATCGAACGTTTTCCTGAAGATTTTGCGTTTCAGTTGTCCAAAGAAGAATACAATTCTTTGATATCGCAATTTGCGATATCAAAAGTCAGTTCTTTAAGGTCACAAATTGTGACCTTAAAGAAAACTTCTAGAGGCAGTCATCGGAAATATTTACCGTACGTTTTTACAGAGCAGGGTGTTGCAATGCTTTCAGGCGTACTTAACAGCAGTCGCGCAATACAAGTTAACATTGCAATAATGCGCGCATTTACTAAGCTTCGTCGTATTATTTCTTCGCACAAAGAGCTTTGTAAGAAAATCGAAGAAATGGAGAACAAATACGACAAGCAGTTTAAAGTTGTCTTTATTGCTTTAAAAGAATTGTTAAAGGAACCAAAGAAAAAAGAAGGTAAGAAGTTACCTCTAGGTTTTCATCCTGTTAAGCGAAAATGATTCGAGATGGGGACTGACCCTTGCGGTCTGTCCCCAAGATTGCGAAGGCACGTAAAATCCCGTTGGGACCACGTCCCTTTACGGGCAGGCAATCTTTTTGTTTTTTTACGTTTTTGTTTTTCCTAACACCTAGGCCCTAGCACCTAATCCCTGCTTTCAAACTATTTCTGCCAACCCAGCATTAAGCAATTCCTGATTCAAAAACTTCCCATCTTTAAACACAATTTCCTTGTCCGTTTCATTTTTTAAATAAAACACATCAGCTACAAAGCGGCCGTGCAAATCTACCCTAAATGTCTGAATTACAACTACCGTACCCGCCGGCAGCTGTTCCTCAACAAATGTCTTAGCAGCGTGGGCTTCCTTAAGCTCTGCCGCACTTTCACTTTTTAGTTCAGCACAGTTGACCGCACGCAATCTAATTCGCTTTTTAGTCCACACGTCAAATCCAAGATCAATGTTTACATCAAAGGTGTCCCCGTCAACTACGCGTACAACCTCTGTCTTGTAAATGTGAAGGCGATTGTCGCGACGCTTAAGCGTTTGTGCGCCTGCGTTTGCAATTTGCGCTAACACCTCTTCGAACGAAAATCACCGCCCAAACGATTTACTTTTACCCTTTTCCTTAATCCTTTTGCCTTTCCCTACACTACCGGCAGGGAACAATTGACTACGTAGTCACTACGTAGTAGAATAAATATATGGAACAACAAATGATACAAGATATTCGCAAGCTAACTGTCACAGCTGGCACAACCTATTACGTTACAATACCGCAGTCAATGATAAAGCAACTAGGATGGAAGAAGGGCGAGAAGAAGGTTGTCAAGCTTGATCAAGACAGAATAGTGATAGAGGACTGGAAAAGTTAGAGCAATATTTTTGTCCTAATCCCCTAATTCCCTAATCCCTAATCCCTGTCTTTCTAGCACCTAGACCTTATCACCTGTCTTTCCAATCCCTACCAACCTGCTAATCTTAGGTATAAATATTTGCAATTTGATACAGGTGGCATTGGTGTTATAGTTTGATTTGCGTAATTTCATTTATTGAAATTACGCTTAAATATCAGATAATTTGCATGAAACTTTAATTAAATAACTTGCATTATCGGAGAAAATGTTTTATACTTTCAATAAGGAGAAAAAGAAATGAACGCACTTAATAGATTAAAAAAACATTTGAGATCAGGGCAGGTTTATCGCAGGGCTGATCTAGAGCAATGGTCAAACGCTATTGATAGGCATTTAAAGAAGCTTGAAAAAGATGATGTTTTGCAAAAGATGTCTCGGGGAGTGTATTACTGCTATGCTAAGGCTTCTTTTGGAAATGTGCCTCCGGAAGATGAAAAGCTGGTACGCGCTTTTTTAAAAAGCGATGATTTTCTTTTAACCTCACCTAATCTGTATAATTCATTAGGAGTAGGAACAACGCAGTTGTACAATAAACAAGTTGTCTATAATCATAAGCGGCATGGTCGGTTTATGCTTGGTGGAAAATCATTTGATTTTTGTTTGAAACATAAATTTCCAAGGGTTTTGTCAAAAGAGTTTTTATTTGTTGATCTCTTAAATAATTTAAATGAATTGGCGGAAGACCGTGATGATGTTTTACAGCGTGTTAAAGAAAAGGTATTGAAAACAACAGGATTGAGGATGAGACGCGTGGTTAGCGCATATGCCGGAGAGAGAACAAAAACTATGTTTAATAAATGGGAACGCCAGGAGTCATAAAATAGAAGGGGACAGCAGGTCACTACTGGGGGTCCCCTTTAATTTTGACTGGCACCAACCATTTCTCGCCGTATAATTAAATAAATTGACATAAATTTTGCCCAGACGTAGAATATTCTTTATGTATCAAATTTATAAATATAAACAATACTATAAAAAGACAATCCCGAGAGGGGTTGTCTTTTTATGTCTTCTGGAAAGCATATACTATGAAATCTAAAAAGAAGAATTCAACGGGGAAACAAATAAAGGAAGTGCAGCAAGCTGCTGCACAAAAAGGTACGTTGCCTTCAGGGTATTCTCAATTTTTGTTGAATATCAAGAAGCAAGTAAGATTAGCGCAGGTAAAGGCTGCGCTTGCAGTTAACAAAGAACTTATATTTCTTTATTGGAATCTTGGCAAAAGGATATGTGAGAAACAAAAAGAAGAAGGCTGGGGTGCTAAGATAATAGATAGGTTGGCAAAAGATTTAAGGCAAGAATTTCCAGAAATGAAAGGTTTCTCGATTAGGAATTTAAAATATATGAGAGCATTTGCCGTAGCCTATAAAGATTTAGCTTTTGTGCAGCAACTTGCTGCACAAATACCGTGGTTTCATAATTGTACGATTCTTGATAAGGTTAAAGGGCCGTTAGAGAGAAGGTTTTATATGCAAAAGATTATTTCAAATGGTTGGAGTCGTAGTGTTTTGGTACATCAAATTGAAAGTAATTTGTATAAAAGACAAGGTAAAGCTCTTACTAATTTTTCAAAAACTCTCCCAAAGCTGCAGTCAGATTTGGCGCAACAAATAGTGAAGGATCCATATGCTCTTGATTTTTTAGGTATTTTAGAAAAGGTTTCAGAACGGGAGCTTGAAAATGCATTACTTGTTAAACTAAAAGATTTTTTAATTGAACTAGGCGTTGGATTTTCTTTTGTTGGAAGTCAATATCATCTTGAGGTTGGTAAACAAGACTACTATTTAGATTTGCTATTTTATCATACTCATTTGCATTGTTATGTGGTAATTGATCTAAAAATATCAGATTTTATTCCTGAGCATGCTGGAAAAATGAATTTTTATCTTTCGGCGGTTGATGATTTGATTGCTTTAAAAGAGGATAAGCCAAGCATTGGTATAATTCTTTGTAAGACAAAAAATAAAGTTGTAGTTGAGTATGCTCTTAGGGACGTTAAACGACCGTTAGGTGTAGCAAGCTATAAATTAAAACCGTTATCGAAATTGTTAAAGAAACAACTTCCATCATCAAAAGATTTTAAGAAAGAGTTGTCGGATAATAAATAGTTACAGGATGTTATTTGAACCCTGCTATTGATCAGAAGGCGCCCATATGTAAACAAGAAGCCTTTTTGTTAAAAGATGCGCAAACAAGACAAAGCTACGCGTTGGAACATAAAAAGACAGTAGCTTTATATTATAAGGGACAACGGGCATTTGAAGATATTTTGGATGTTATATCAAAGAATTTGGATAAATTGTAATGGTGATAAAACAGCAAAAGCAATCGTCATTGCGAGCGAAGCGTAGCTGAGCGCGGCAATCTAGTTACTTTTTACCTAGCCCCTAATCCCTACCTTTCCAGTTCCTGCCTTTCCAATCTCTACCAACTTACTAATCTTAGGCATAATTAAAAAAATTGACATAAATTTGCTTCAGGTGTAGGATGACTGAACGTATTTAATATAAGTAATTATATAAGTAGTATTACAAATAAGTCTTATCGCAATCCCGCAGGAATTTACGCGCAAGAAACATAAGCGCCTTTTCATATATGAAGTAAACAATTCAAGAGTGTGAAGTTTTTTAAAGGGACAGGTTACTACATAAATCAGGGAACGTCCCCGTTTATTTGTGTTTTTATTAAATATGAAATAAAGGTAAGCTAGGTGTGAAAAAAACTAAACTCGGAAGAAAAATTGTGTCAATAATTCAATGTTTGTTGTTGATTTGTTTTAGCAATTCAATGCTTGGATGTGCATATACTAGCAAGTACAGTTTTGAGAGTGTTAAGTCTTCAGATAAGATTTTTTATAATGAGCAATTCTTAGAAGTATCTGAAAAATATGAAGAGTTAGCTAAAAGAGGTGACAAAAATAATGCTCTTTGGAATAATCAGTTGGGCACGATTTATCTAGCGCAAGGGAATAGAGAGAAGGCTCTTGATTCCCTTTTAAAAGCACATTACCTGATGAACAATGTGTCTGCCTTTAAAGAGTTAGAAGTAAGAGCTATATCATGGAGTGGTTCAGAAAATAAGAAAGCATACAAAGGAGATCCTTACGAAAAGGCTATTAACTCATTATATGTGGGTTTGTTACTTTATGAAAAAGGAGATTATGACAATGCTTTAGCTGCTTTTAGGAATGGTATATTAGCAGACTCTGACTCAAAAGAAGAAAAATATAAAAGTGATTTTACTATACTTTATTTATTGGCCTCGCGAATTTCGAAAAAATCAGGAGATGAAACATTAAGTAAAGATTTTGAGAAAGAGGTTCAAGAATTAAAAGAAGGAAGACGGATTGCCAGTTTAAATGTTAAGGATAACGCAGCTAAAGAGATAGTAAATTTAAACAACAATACTATTTTAGTTCTTGAGCTTGGAAAAGGACCATCTAAATATAGGACAGGTAAACATGGTGAAAAAGCAGTAATATCAAAACGAGACTATAAGACTTATGAACCAAAGGTTATAATTGATGGCAAAAGGGATACTAGCATAAAAGTGTATTATGATGCGGATGTTTATTTTCAGGCCAATACAAGAGGCGGAAGAGAGATGGATGGAATATTGAAGGGGCAAGCAAAGTTTAAAGATGATGCTTCAAAAACATCTGTGACAATGCTTAAAGCTTCAAATGAAATGATTGATAGTGCTAATAGAACACGAGCTGCTAATCCTTACGCAGATACTACAGGTCAATTAGCAGCAGCGGGTGTACTTGCCTTATTTTCTTTAGGTTCTGCTGTAACAAGCTCTATTACTAATCCTAAGGCTGATATCAGATATTGGAGTTTACTTCCAGCATATATTTATGTTTTTCCTCTATCGCTTAAACCGGGAATGCATAAATTTGGCATTTCAATAGAAAAGGGTATGTCGTCTGAAATTATTAATGAGTTTGAAGTAAATATAAAAGAAGGTAGGGATAATGTTATATTCAAGCGAATTATAAAATATAAAATTTCTAGTGATGTGCCTGTGACAACTTTAAAGTATCTTAAGTTAAGCCCTGTATACAAATAAATCGTATGATTTTAAAATGTCTAATTAATGAGAAGAGAATCATAGATTTAAGAATATTTTTATAGTTTTAGAACAAACAAAAATCGAAAAGAATCTATTTTACTAAAAAGGAGATGATAATGCGTGCACAGTTAATTTATGTATTAGTTTTTAGTGTTGTTGTTTTGTCCTCATGTACTGCTGGTCCACATTCAGTTTCTCATTCTAAGGTTATATTACCAGATGCAGATGATGGTCTTGGAGGAACTGGTATTGAAGCAACGGACATAAGGACTGTAGCTAGAAAAATGGCAGTTTCAATTTTAGAAACGCCCGAAATAATGAATGCTGAAGAGCGCCCTAAAATAGCGCTAATACCTGTTCATAATTCTACTCGTTTTATTATTAATAAAGATATTTTTACTAAGAAAATAAGAATAGAATTAAATAAAAATGCTTCTGGAAAGCTAAGATTTCTTGCTAGAGATAAAGTAAGAACTGATATAAATAAATATATAATGGAAGAGCGCTTAATAAAACGAGAAGATAAATCAGAAGATGAGTATGGCGTAACTAATGTTACAGCAAGCAAAGATGTCGATATGCTAGGGGTGGATTTCTTTTTAACTGGAGAACTGACTAGCCTAACTAAAGCTGTAAGAAGTAGTAGGTCAGATTATATTTTAATGTCATTTCAACTTATTGACGCTGAAACAAGCGAAATAGTGTGGGAAGATGCCTATGAAACTAAAAGGGTGGGCCACGCGGGCGTTGCTTATCAATAATAATTGTATTGTTAATATGAGATAGAGAAAAGTAAATGAAAAAGAGAATTAATTGTTTTGCTATTGTTGCGCTTTTTATATTTATTTACGGATGCGCAATAAATTCAGGTGTTGTTTCAATGGGTCAGGATATTTATATGGTTTCTCGTCAAGCTGCTACTGGTTTTTCTGGTTCTGGAAAACTCAAGGCTAGAGCATTGCAAGAAGCTGATAAGTTTTGCGAGAAGCAAGGAAGGTTTTTGGAGGTAATTCGTGTTAGTGAGGCTAGTCCACCTTATATTTTAGCTAATTTTCCAAAAGCAGAAGTTAGCTTTAAATGTTCAGAAGCGGTATTGCCTGAAGGAGATCAAGGGTTAGTAAAATCAGGAATAGAAGTTACTGATATTTTAACTGTGGCTAGAAAAATGGCGATTTCTATTTTAGAGATTCCTGAAATAATGAATGCCAAAGAAGCTCCGAGAGTAGCATTAGCACCTGTTGAGAATATAGGTAATTTTAATATAAATGAAAACATTTTTACAAAGAAAATTCGTATTGAATTAAATAAGAATGCTAGTAAAAGAATTAGTTTTATTGTAAGAGATTTTCTTAATAAGAGCCAAATAACTGAATATATTATGAAGGAGAGATTGATCAAACGGGAGGAAAAATCTAATGATGAAGTCGGAGTAACAAATATCACATCTAGCAATGATTTGGATCTTTTTGGGGTAGACTTTTTTCTAACAGGTGAACTAAATGGTTTAGTAAAAAAGAACATAAGAGGACAATCAAATTATGTGCTCATGTCATTTCAGCTGATAGACGCCGAAACAGGTGTGATAGTTTGGGAAGATGCTTACGAAATTAAAAGGGTTGGCATTGCAGGAGTTGCTTATCAATAGTACGAATTTACGCAGAGGTAGCGAAGCTACCGTAGTGTTTATTGTGTAAGAAGTTTTTTAGTAAGAGAAACATCTAAGAAGAGGGGAAACATGGGATTTAGAAAAATATTACAAGTGGTTTTAGCTGTATTGCTAGTGGTATCAACCTCAGGTTGTGCGACTATGTTTAGCGGATCTAGTCAACAAGTAAGCATAAGAAGTAATGAAGAAGATGTTAAGTTTTATGTAAATGAAGTATATGTTGGAAAAGATAGTGCTGTAACAACATTCAAGAAGAAAAAGAATTATACGATTACAGCTAGAAAAGAAGGCTGTGCTGATGTGACCACCATACCGACAAAATCTTTTGATGCAGTTACTTTGTTAGGAATTTTTATCGATTGGGGAATAATTACAGTTTTAGTTATTGATGGAGTTGGAACTGGTGCTTGGAAAAAGTTCGATCAAACAAGTTATGTTCTTGACCCTAGTTGCCATAAGGAATTAAGGCAAGAGGCAATGTTGGTTGACGGGATGACAATGGGCAGAACAGAGGACAGATTAGTAAGATCAGGAATAGAAGTTACTGACATTTTAACTGTGGCTAGAAAAATGGCAATTTCAATTTTAGAAACACCTGAAATAATGAATGCTGAAGAAGCTCCAAAAATAGCGTTAATACCTGTTGCGAATTTAGGTAATTTTAATATAAATGAAAACATCTTTACAAAGAGAATTCGTGTTGAATTAAACAAGAATGCTAGTAAGAAGATGAGCTTTATTGCTAGAGATTTTATTAAAAAGAATCAAATAACTGAATATATTATGAAGGAGAGATTGATCAAGCGGGAGGAAAAATCTAATGATGAAGTCGGAGTAACAAATATCACATCTAGCAAAGATTTGGATCTTGTAGGAGTAGATTTTCTTCTGACAGGCGAATTAAATGGTTTAGCAAAAAAGAACATAAGAGGACAAGCGGATTACGTGATGATGTCGTTTCAGTTGATAGATGCTGAAACAGGCGTGATTGTTTGGGAAGATGTTTATGAAATTAAAAGCGTTGCAAAAAATTAAGTGTTTTTGATGTAATAAATATAATAATTAATCAGATTAAGTGTGGGGAGATTAAAAATGAATAAAAATTTAAAGTTTTTATTGTCAGCATCGTTGTCTTTTCTTATTGTGGGTTGCGCAGCAGGACCTTATAAAGCAACACGATATGATTCTGGGCAAGATTTAGAAAGGTTACAAAATGTAGTTATATTGGATAAAAGACTTAGCAATCAATTTGCAACGAAGAGAATTGCTATAATGGGGGAAAAGTCTGAATTGACCCAAGACAATAGGCTGAAAGTTTTTTGTGAAATAAGAAACATGAAGAACGATACGTTAAAATTGCAGGTTCAAACTGCTTTTAAAGATGAGGGCAATTTCTCTGTGGAACAAGATACGAACTGGGAATTAATTCTTATTCCTGGATTCTCAACTTTTACATATATAACAACTGCACTTAATGAAAAAGCAAAAAAATATACTATAAGAATAAAAGAAGCTAAATAAAAGGGTGGGTGAGCAAGAATGAAGAATAGAGTAATATTTTTATTTAATTTTGTTATTATTTCCTTTGTTTTATATTGTACGGTTATTACAAATGTTGGTTTTTGCCAAGATGCTGAGCAGCAAAAGACATTTAAATATAAGCAACGGCGTATTAGCAGGACGAAAGATACGCAAAAGAACAGAAAAATTAGAGTAGCTGTTTCAAGGTTTGAAGATAAGACTGAGGTTAAGGGAAGTTTGTTTAATGTCATTGAAGAAGAAGATAAAACAGATGTTAGCGAATCTCAAATAAACATAAGCGATTCAACTGTAACAATTAAGACAGATGTGGACGAGGAGAAGGAAGAGACTTTAACTGAGAAACAATTACTTACTGGCTTGTTAATTGATAAGCTTAGAAAAACAGGCATATTTGACGTAGTTGAGAGAGATGAAATAAATCAGCTTATGCGTGAAATAAATTTTGAAAGTAGTAATTGGGTTAAACAGAATAATGTCAATAAGATAGGCAACATATATAGTGTACAATCTATTATTACAGGAGAAGTGTTGCAAAATAAAGATGGACATAGGATAGGTTCGGGGCTTTATACGGTAGCTTTACGCCTTTATAACGTTAATACGGGTGAAATAATTGCTTCAGCTACGAGTAGTGAGAACAGTCTTGATTTAGCGATTGAGAGGGGCATTCTGATTATCGCAGATGAGACGAAAGGAAAGCCATGGACTTGTCGAATAGTTAGCATAAAGGAAGGATTTGTTTATATAAATGCAGGGGATTCTGATGATATAGAAGAAAAAGATGTTTTTAGTGTAATTCGATTGGGAGATGAGATAGTTGACCCTCAAAATAATAAGATTTTAGGTTATGAAAGAAGCACATTGGCTAAAATAAGGGTTGTGGAAATCGTTAATGATAAGTTATCTAAAGCTGAAATCATAGAAAAGAAGGGTGATATTAAAGTTGATGATATTGTTTCAGCTAAAAAAATAGACACAGAAGAAGATGAACATAGTTCTCTTTGGATTGATACATTTGGAAAGAAAGATAACGATAAAATGAAAGAAAATACTCTTAAAAAGAGTGCTTTGTCTTTAAAAAATAATTTAAGTTTATCAGGAGTTGAAGACATAGTTAGAGAGTATGGTGGGTCAATAGTTTCTGTCTTTTCGGGTGAAGCCCAAGGAAGTGGTTTTATTATCAGTTCAGATGGTTATATTGTTACAAATTCTCATGTTGTAAATGGAGATAGTAGCGTCACTATTAAAATGATAGAAGAAAATAAAGTGTATTCAAATGTTCAAGTTGTTAAAGATAACAAAATAAGAGACATTGCTCTTCTTAAAATTAATAGTAATGATTCTTTTGCTCCTGTTATGCTTGGCGACTCTGATTCAGCTGTCGAAGGAGAAAGAATAGTTGCTTTAGGTAATCCAAAAGGCCTAGAAAATACTGTTTCTGATGGGCTGGTAAGCTCTATTAGGGAAATGGATGGGACAAAAGTATTGCAAATAAGCGCTCCGATATCAAGCGGAAGTAGCGGAGGGCCATTGTTTAATATGAGAGGTGAAGTAATAGGTGTTACAACTTTTACTATTGTTGAAGGTCAAAATTTAAATTTTGCAATTTCGATAAATTACGTTAAAGAAGAGTTAGTAGATTGAGTAGTAAACGAAGCTGAAGCGTTCTATGTAATTTAGCGCCTTTTCATATACGAAGCAAACAATTCAAGAGTGCGAAATTTATAAATAGGAATTTGTTTTAACAAACCCACACAAATCAATTTCAAAAAAGGAGAAACATGAAAAAAACTGTGCAATTAATTATTGTTTTATTGGTGGTAGCGTTTGTTGTTTCAGTCGCAGTAGCAGAACCAAAACCTATTCAGGTATCATTGTTTAATCCCATTCAACTTGTTGATGAGTCTGAAAGTATTCGCGGATTACGTCTTAATTTAATTTATTCTGTTAATGATAATATTTCTGGTTTGGATTTAGGCCTTGTAAATAAAGTGACCGGAGATGTTCATGGCGCTCAGTTTGGTTTTGTTAATTTGGTTGATGGCGATGTTATTGGATACCAAGGTGGTTGCGTAAATATTGTTGAAGGTAATGTCACTGGTTGGCAAGATGGTCATGTAAACATTGTAAAGGGAAGCATGACAGGTTTTCAATCAGGTTTAGTAAATATTAACGATAGTCTAAGTGGAGTTCAGCTTGGAATTTGGAATTCTACGCAAACCTTAGATGGATTGCAAATTGGGTTGTTGAATTTTAATGGAGCAAAAGATCCATTTGGATTCTTGCCTATAGTTAATTTTTCATTCTAGTTAAGTAATATATATAAGGAGAGGGCATATGAAAAAACTTTTGGTGTTATTAGTGTGCATAGGATTAATTGGATGTGCGTCTAGCCTTCAATTTAGTAACAAAATAAGCGGTACACAAAGCTATGCATTTTCTACAGCTCCTAAAGACATTACGTTTAATAAGGCTGTATCTGCATTGCAAAAACTAAATTATAACCTTACAAATACTGATAAGCAAGGTGGCATGATTGTCGGCCAAAGAATGATTACACTTTTTCGATATTTATCTATAACTGTTAATATGTCTGAAACCGATAAGACTAAAGTCACAACTGTTGTTAGAGACTCTGGTGGAATTGATTCTTTTGATGTTTTTGGATTTTTTATTAAACATCAAAATGCTTTTTATAAAGAATTAAAAGCCGAGCTTAATAATATCGGTTATGATTTGCATATGTAGTTAAATAGAATTGAAATAGAAGGGGCAGGTCGGCGATTAAAAAAGATTTAAATAGTTGAGGTGCCCCTTTTGGGGGACCCGTTGTTCCCTTTAATTGTACAGTAGAAGAATTACTTCTGAAACGTTAGATTAAGTAATCGCACAAGTAGGCGCACAAGTAACCCAACAAGTAAATAGGTTGTGTTAATGTTGTTGAAGGCGAATTGGATAAGGATTCAGTATGTAAGGATCTCTTACATACTGCCAATGATGAGTTTTGGTGGATGAGTTTTTGCAACACCGCAATCTGATAGATATCAGATGAAAGGAGTTGCTAATGAAAAGGACATATATGTTTTTAGAAAAAACAGTATTTATTCTTGGAGCTGGCGCAAGCGTTCCTTACAGTTATCCTACTGGATTCAGATTAAACGAAGAAATTAAATCGTTATTGGCTAATTTTCCAGAGAGCCCTCAACATTGTTCGAAAGAAATGTTGGAGCATTTCATTTTTTTTAATAAACTTGGATATAAGCCAAATGACTTAAAAAATTTTGATGAAGCCTTGAGAGATTCTGCAAGATATTCTATTGATAAATTTTTAGAAAAACGTAAAGATTGTTTGGAATTAGGAAAAATTTTGATTGCTTATGTTTTAAAGAAAAAGGAATTCAAGCATTTACTTTCAATAGATTTAGATAGTAAAAATTGGTATGCAAAGCTATTTGATATGCTGGATACGTCAGTTGATAATATTGACAAACATTAAGTTTCTTTTATTACTTTTAACTATGACAGAAGTCTGGAATTTTTTATTTATAATGCTTTAAGAGCAAGAACGATAAAAGATGACAAAACCGTTTTGTTGGCGTTTAATAAAATTCCTATTGTGCACATTTATGGAACGCTAGGACATTTCCCATGGGATAATAAAGGCAGAAAGATAGATTATTCTTATGAAATTGATTCGGAATGTATATCTGCTATGGCAAAAGAGATAAATATCATGAGTAGCGAACGAGAGACTGAAGAATTGCAAACAGCTCATAAGTTATTAAAGGAGGCTGAAAATATATATTTTTTAGGCTTTGGATACGATAAGCTTAATCTAGATGGACTTAATATAATTCAATATGGAAAAGGAAAAAGAATGGTTGGAACACGCTATGGAATAAATGACAAAGAATTGGAAGATATTCAATATTATATAAATGTTCAATCTGAGGCCAGAAGTCAAAAAACAACTTATGTTGCTAACAATGAAATAACATTTTGCAAAAACAATGAAGACATTATGCATCTACTAAGAGATTATATTATATTCAGATAAAAGTTTTAAATAATTCAAAAGTTTCTCGATAAATGTTTAAGTCTAAGGTTCTTAATTTATAAAAATAGAAGGAAATAGAAGGGGATAGGTTACTGCTGGGGGACAGGTGAACGGTTAAAAAAGATTTGAATAGTATCGGTATCCCTTTCGGGTGGCACACCCTCTTTGGCATAAAAACAATTAATTCAAAAGGAGTAAGAAGCATGAGCGAGACAAAAGATATTGTACAAAAAATAAAGAATTTTCGTGATGAGCGCGATTGGATGCAGTTTCATGACCCAAAAAATATGGCTGTTTCAATAATATTAGAAGCCTCTGAGCTGTTGGAACATTTTCAATGGAAAACAAAAGAAGAAGTCGAGCAATATGTTGTTGAACATAAAGAAGAAGTACAGGACGAAATTGCTGATATTGCCATGTATTTGTTTGAGCTTACAGATAATCTTGATATTGATTTGATTGAGGCGATGGATAAAAAGCTTAAGAAAAATATTGAGAAATATCCTGTTGAGAAGGCAAAAGGAAACGCAAAGAAGTATACGGAATTATTATAGTTTATAAAATTTTTTAAAAGTGCATATTGATAAAGATTAAATAACTTATGCTTTTATATTATGGTTCAACAGTTAAATTTAAAGAAGATGTCTTAAGCAATAAAATAGCTGATTTGTTAAGGACAGCTTTTAGAGAATATTCTGGGTATGATATTTCTAGAAGCGAATATTCTGCATTTCAAAATTCTCCTCAGTATTTAAAAAATCTTATTGATTTATCTTCGCTTAACGATAATTTCATTTCTTTAGAATACGAAGTTCCTTATAATACCGGAAGAATAGATTGTATGTTATTCGGAAAAGGACAGGATTCAAAAGATTACGCTGTTCTGATTGAGCTAAAACAATGGTCAAAAGTGGAAGAAGTAGAAGGCGAAGATAATTTTGTTGAAACTTTTACGGGCGGGGCTTCTCGAAAAGTTTCTCATCCTTCTCAACAAGTTGAAGGCTACCATAATCATCTCATTAATTTTGTACAAATTTTTGAAGTTGATCCTAATTATGATTTGTACAGTTGCGCTTATTGTCATAATTATCACAAAAAGCCTGGGCAGGGTTTGTTTGCTGAACGTTATCAAAAAATTGTAGAACAGTTTCCTGTTTATTGCAAAGAGGATGTTACTACGTTAGCGAAAAAGTTAAAGGCATTGCTTGGCAAGGGCAATGGATTTGAGATTTTTAATAGATTTATGCAAAGCCCTATTAAGCCTTCTAGAAAATTACTTGAGAATGTTGCAAATATTGTTGAAAAAAATAAAGCCGTATTTTCTTTGCTTAATGAACAGCTTGTTGCGAAAAATGTGATTATGTCAAAGGTTAAGCAAGCTGAAAAAAAGAAATTAAAAGGCGTGATTGTAATTCATGGTGGGCCAGGAACAGGAAAAACGGTTATCGCGTTGAATGTTTTGGCTGATCTTGCCAGGCGAAAAAAATTTGTTCTTTATGGTTGTAAATCCAAACCGTTTCGGGAGGCATTAGAGAAGTTAGTCGGCACTACTAGTCGAATTCTTTTTTCTAATTTAACTCGATTTTTACCTTCAAGAGTTAAAGAAGATTCTATTGATGTTGTTCTTATTGACGAAGCGCATCGTATTGCAAGCAATAGCAATGCTCGATACACTAAACGAGCTGATCGAACAGATATGCCTCAAATTGATCAAGTTATTCGTTGTGCTAAAACAGCGGTGTTTTTTATTGACGATAATCAAACTGTGCGATTTCAAGAAGTAGGTTCTAGTCAGCTTATTAAGGCATCTGCTGAAAAATTTGATGCATCTTATGAAGATGTTCATTTGGTTTCACAATTTCGATGTGCTGGTTCGGATAATTATTTAGATTGGCTAGAATATATTTTAGGCTACAAAGAGAAGCCTGTTGATTTGACAAAAGATGAACGGTTTGAATTTAAAATATTTGATGATCCTAACAAGCTATATCATGTTATTAAGGCGTATGAATTAAAAAAACCTAACTCTGCACGACTTGTTGCGGGTTATTGTTGGCCGTGGAGTAAAGAGCTTAATCAGGATGGCTCGCTAATTAAGGATGTTGTAATTGGAGAATATGGATTTGCAATGCCGTGGGAGGCGCAAGATAATTACGTGGGACAACTTCAAAATGGTATTCCAAAATGGTATCAATGGGCATATAAACTTGGCGGAGTAGAGCAAATAGGGTGTATTTATACGGCACAGGGTTTCGAATTTGATTATATTGGTGTGATTGTTGGGTTAGATTTAAAGTATGACAGAGAACGCGATTGTTTAATTTGTGATATTTCTGCCAATTGCGACCCGACATTGAGACGGGATGCTGCTAATTTTGATACGTATGTAAAAAATATTTATCGCGTCTTAATGACTAGAGGAATGAAAGGTTGTTATGTTTATTTTTGCGATAAAGAAGTTGAAGCTTATTTTAGGAGACATATTCATGGTGACCCGAATTATGTAGAGCCGCTAATGTATTCAGACATACTAAGTGATGAGCAGGAAAATATTATTAAAGTCGAAATTGAAGATCATCTTAAATATACAGAATTCTTGCCTTTGTATACAGCGGAAGCGGCTTGTGGACAGTTTGGGGAAGGGCGTGTTGTGGAACAGCAAGGTTGGGTTAAAGTTGATGGTGTTGGTATTTTGAATAGAAATATGTTTGTTGTTCGTGCGGTTGGTCGATCGATGGAGCCAAAAATCAATGATGGAGATTATTGCATTTTTCGTTCAAACGTTGTAGGTAGTCGTCAAAATAAAATTGTACTTGTTCAGCATAGCAGCATTAATGATGCTGAGATGGGTGGACAATATACGATTAAGAAATATATTAGTAAAAAGAAGCCTCATTTGACGGAAGAATGGAAGCACGAAGAGATTCAACTTTTACCGCTTAACAGTGAATACAACCCAATTATTATAAATAATCCCAATGAAGGGGAATTTATGGTAATAGCAGAGTTTTTGTGTGTTTTAAATTAATATTGTTTTTTAATTATGAGAGATTGAGAAAATGAAAGAAAATTTAGCCCAGATACTATTGACTTATCTACCAAGTAAAAAAAGTTTGCTTAAAAGTCATCCACTTGGTCAATTTATTCGCCATACGACTCCACATATGATGATTAAATTAGCCTCTATTAGTAAGGCCTATCAGGTTGAAGGTAGTGTAGGGAAAGGGAGTTGGGCTGAAATACCATGGATATGTGTATTTGATAGAGAAGTTACGCAAACAGCACAAAAAGGTTATTATATTGTTTATTTATTTCGTGCTGATATGAAAGGAGTATATTTATCATTAAATCAAGGATGGACTCAATTTAAAGATAGGTTTAGGTCAGTATCTGAGGCTAAAAGAAAAATACAAGCTTCTGCAGAAATGCTTAGGAACGTTTTGAATTCGCATACGGGTTTCAACGAAAAGCGAATAGACCTCGCAACAAAGCAAACCTTAGGACAGGGATATGAACTTGGTCATATTTGTGGGAAATACTATGATCGAGATAATTTACCGGAACATTCAGTTTTAATAGATGATTTGAGAAATCTATTAGGTGTATATCGAGAGCTTAAAGGGAAGCTTGCTGGAAAGCCTCTTTTAGAAATGTTTTCAGAGCATGCTTATGAATGTGAAAATCTTTATGTTAATGAAGGGGAAAGACCACAAAAAGAAGATTATGATAATATTAAAAAGTTGATTATAGATATTAAAAGGCCTGAAGAGATCGATTCGTTACTTATTGAGCTTGAAGAAGAGATGAAAGGGAAAGAGATAAAAACTCGTCAAAGACTAGCAAACACTATAGTACGCAATCAAAAGATTGCAGAACTTGTTAAAATGAAAGCAAATTATGTTTGTGCGCTTTGTCAGTGTTCCGGGTTTGAGAAGAGGAAAGGTGGATTGTATGCAGAAGTCCATCATGTAGAAGAATTGTCTGAACATGGTAAGGATCTGCCAAGTAATATGATATGTGTTTGCCCTCTTTGCCATAGAAAGATTCATTTTGGAAAAGAAATTAATAATACAGTAATAATACAGAAACGTGTAAGTTCAAGCCTCTAGCGCAACACTTTACCTGTTATAATAACGGGGAAAGGAGTTGCTTATGGCTAAATATACTAGATTAACTTTTATTGAGCGTGAAGAAATCAGCCGACAATTAG
>JAVCCJ010000120.1 GCA_030765585.1 Candidatus Zapsychrus exili
CAGAAAAGAAATTAAAAGAGGTCCAAGAACTATTAAACGACAGGCCTCGAAAAGTACATGATTTTTATACACCTAATGAGGTATTCTTTAAACTGTTGCACTAGAAACTAGAATCTACAACGTTCTGAGTTACTCCTATCTTATTTTCTCTCGCTTCTTGATATAACTTTTCAAATAATTCAGCATGTTTAACGTTTGGTGGGATTGTCATAGGTGAAGCGTACCCTTCGCTAATAATTATAGAGTTTATAAGTAAGCAGGCAACGGCGTCAGACCCAATCCCTATAAGAAAGCGATGTCTATGCTCTAATGTAGGATATTTCTTCCCCAACCGTATAGGCAGATAAACATAAGCCAATAATCGACCATACTTATCTTTCTTCTCAACATCATATTCTAATTGAACTTCTGTTCCTACTGGTAGGAGGCTCTTTACAAATTCTGTAGACTGTTTACCTAATTCCTTAATAGTCTCTACATCTTGCCCTGTTCTTTCAGCATTTCTGTGTAACTTCTTTGATTCATGAGTTTCTGGAGTGTCTATACCTATAAGACAGACCCTTTCGCCATTAGTGAGCTTAAGGGTGCCTCCATCAATAACTCGCTCAACAGTATAAACTTGGGCATAAGCTGTTGTAGTAAATAATAAAATTAAGATTGTTAGTAGTTTTTTCATAATGTATGAATTCTGAATTCCTGTGCCACGCACCGTAACCTTAATTAGTTTAGGTTATGGCGTGTGTCGCCAAAACTATCTTCACTGTTTTGTCAACATAAACGTGAAATAGCTATATAATACTAGTCATTTTCACGGTTATGAATTATTGGGGACAGGTACCAACCTGTCCCCAATAATTACTTCGACTTCATACTTAAATAAAGCTTCTCAACCTTTTTACGTGCCCACGGAGTTTTGCGTAAAAACGTCAAACTTGACTTAATGCTTGGGTCGTAAACAAAACATCTGATATCAATTAGGTCACCTAACTCATCAAAACCATAATGCTCAACTAAATCTTCAAGCATCATCTTTAAAGTTATGCCGTGCAGTGGGTCATTTGTTTTGTGTTCTACCATACAACAACCTTACCATTCTGGAGTCTTACTTTCAAGCTCTAGGTGATAATAGTGAGGACAGACTTAAGTATAAGCTGGGACCTATCACCATTTATTTTATCTATTTCTATCTATTTCTTCTTTGTTATTCAGCTGTTCCTCCAACTATTCCAGTCTGAAGTTTATTTCTGTCTTTTTTCCACACAGTTATTAAAAGGCTAAGCAACCCAAACAAAATTGTTAAAATTAATCCAATCAATCCTACTGGCAAATTCCATCTATTTTTATTAGCAAGATCATTTAATTCTCGATTCTTTGATTTCACAAACTCACGAATCTCTTCAAAGTTTTCCTTTATAAGCTCCTGATTATTTGATTTTATTGCTATTTCAAGATTTTTTAAAGCTATTCTTTGTTCATTTTGTAATCCAAAATATGGATCCACTTTCTTCTCGGATTCTATAATTGAAAAAATCATAGAAATCCTTTCTACATTTGGAGAACTGCTCAAATATTCAGATTTAATACAATCTTCTAAAGTATTAATATATCCATATTCTTCTAAAATATTGTTACAATGCCTATTTGCCGAATTAAAAATAATCTTAATCTTTCTTTCAAGACTATCTTGTCCAATTTCTTTATCAGGAATTCCATGTAAAGCAGCAACAAATTCTTCCTTTGCCTTTATTAACTGATTCTTATCCTCATGTTCAGAAATAGCTCGGATAGAAAAGGAAAAGACTATTACAAGATATACTATGAAGACAATTGTAGTAAAAAAAGGATGCCTCTTAAATACTTTTTTATAAGACAAGAAAATTCTTGTTGGCATATCTTCAATCATTTTATTCTCCTTTTCACTATTAATAAAACTCTAGAAGGAAGTATTTATATTACCTCTAGTGCCTACTTGCTTAGTAATTATTATCATCCCATCAGACCGTGTAGTAAGAACATATCTTTTATCTGGTCCACCGCCCCATAAAACACCTTTAGCATGACTGGCATAAATATTTTTCTGCGTTTCATGAACAATTTCTTTATCAGATATGACAACAATTTCTGGATGACAGTAGTCAAACACTTCACGACAATACCCGTCTTCCCGTCCATGATGAGAAGCAATAAAAATATCAACTTTTGCTAAATGATTACAAAATGCATTATTCATTAACAATTTTAACCAGCCCTCTTTCTCTAAATCTCCTGGAAAAATAACGGTTAATCCATCACACTCAATGAATGTCACTAAACTCAAATTATTAGTGTCTAAGAAATCAGGATAAGAGTTTTGATAAAAAGTATATTCTAAGTTCTTATAGAAAGGAGCTGTTAGCGAGGTTACTCCGATTGAGTATTTATCCATCATATTAACAGCTTGTTTCATGGCATCAGTTAATGGTCCAGATTTCTGCTTTATTTTAATTAAAGTGGCTAAAGAGAGAAGAGAGACCGATTACAAGAAAATGTTTTTATTGGTAAAGCTTTTCGCAAGTTAGGTAAATCACTAACATGGTCTTGATCAAAATTTTGAATAATCAACTGTTCAATTCCTTTGCAACCATTCTTTATTAAATATTCTGAAGGGTAAAATTTGGCTCCTTCGTTATGGCCGCAATCAAAAAGCATTACATTGCCATTATCTGCAATAAGATACGCACAAAAACCATGCGAAACATCAAATATTTTTATTTCCATATATTAATCCTTTGATAGATATTGTTCATATAAAATTTTTGCATAATAATGCCCAAATCTACTTATAATAAATTTGCTGAAAAGAACGAACAATATATAAATAATCAACAAAACTACACTAAACAAACAAGCTGTTTCATTCAAACATAATGATTTAAATATATATATATTAAAAAGAGAAACAGCTATTGCAACTAAACAACCTCCCAAAAAATTCCGTACAAACCCATATTCCATATTATGTCGCAATAACATCTCATTCTTATTCAAAAATGTTCTAATTTGTGAAACAGCCATAACTATTTGTTTTCTTGCTCGGCTCTCATCGTCTACCTCTTCCTGATTTGACAATAAATTTATTCTAAAATTCAACTCAATCTTATCTCTTATTTGATTTTTTATTTCTAAAGTAAAGTGATCATCTTTTAATAATAAATATCTTGTGGTTGGCATATCTTCTTCATCTTTAAAATAAATCCTCTGAAAAACTTCCTTTGATAAAAATCTATTTAAATAAACTAAAGCAAAAATAAGAATTCCTGAAAAAGTTAAATCTGCAAATACGGGAAGTCCCCAAAGAAAAGACAAAAACTCATGAACCTTAGTTCCTGTTGTAAAGTAATAGAAAACAATGAAAGGCATGCTTGTTAATATTGCAGGAAATAACCTTGCGTAATAATAATATTTATTCTTCATTTATTATTCTCCAATTTAAATATTATGCTAAGAATTAAGAAATACCTTCACTATCTATTATCTTTTATGGGAACGGTCCTACATATTAAAATCACCACTTTTTAATAGCACGTACTGTCTTCCTGTCCCTCAATTTCACCTGATTCTGATTTAAATTATCTGGAGTATCAATAAATCTCACATCTGTAGTTCCATTTTCATAGATAGAAATTTTAATAGACTTATTACATTCACGAGTAGAAATCATTTTTGAAAGCTTATCCCTCCCATTCACCATAAATCCATTACTATTTTCTTTCTTCGAATATTCGCTATCAACATGTTCATCGCCTGATTTAGCAGAAACAATATAAAGATCTGGTTTTCCAGTAGACTCTAAGATATCCGACGTAAAACCTGTTTCATGTCCATGATGTGAGGCAACAAAGAAATTAATATTACTAACATGCGATTTTAATGTTTTATTTTCTAAAAACTTATTCCACCCCTCAGCTTCAATATCCCCAGGGAAAAGAATACTTTTCCCTGCATAGCGAATAACAGTAATATAGCTTCGATTATTAATAATCTTGTCATCACTAGATGATGCGTCCTCCGCATTATCGTAAGAAATTTGCTTTGATTTAAAATAATCAAAACCCCAATCAGGAGCCTCCTCAGGATCCTTCGTATAACTTGCTTGAAATTTTCTAAATTTTCTTAAAGTCTCTACTCCAATATCACCAGATTTTGCGGTCTTAATTTTACTCTCCAAAAACTTTAAGGTTTCTTTATCCCGTAATAATGTTTTTGGCTTTTCATACCCCTCTAAACTTCCAACATCACTAAAATGATCTCCATGAAGATGCGAAACTATTAATTTTGGAATCCTCCTCTTATTATAATGCACAAGAGACTGGCAATACTCTTTACGAATATACTTTGCAGGTGAAAAACATTGCCTTCCTCCAATATCATATAATAAACCATAATCATTAGGAGACTTAATAAAAGCGCAAAACCCATGTTCAACGTCAAATATAATACACTCAAGTTTTTTCATTTTATTCCTCCTCCAAATGAATTTTATAAAACATTTCTGCGTATCTTCTTTTAACTTTATAGAACGTTTCTTAACATCCCCTTTAACACCAACAACTTCTGACAAGAGTGTCCACCATCGGACACTTCTAACATAAATCCTTTAATTCCAATGGTTTATTTAAACCGTTGTAAGTTCAAGCCTCTAGCGCAACACTTTACCTGTTATAATAACGGGGAAAGGAGTTGCTTATGGCTAAATATAC
>JAVCCJ010000080.1 GCA_030765585.1 Candidatus Zapsychrus exili
ACAATATATGCATCAGGTACAACAACTTTTCCAATTTCAGCTTCATCAATATCAATGTGTAATTTTTTGGCTCCAATACAAAATTCATCATTATTGCTATCTATCCTGTCGTCAAAGCGACTTCCAATAGAACAAATAAGATCGCAATTTATTATTGCTTTATTAGCATAAGCTGTTCCATGCATACCAACCATGCCTAAAGACAGAGGATGTGTTTCTGGAAAACATCCTTTTCCTAGAAGAGTATTTAAAACAGGTGCGCCTAATTTTTCTGCAAATTGCTTAACTTCTTTTTGAGCCCCAGAAATTACTGCACCATGGCCAACAAGTAAAAGAGGTTTTTTAGATCCTTTAAAAGCTTTAGCAAAATTAGATATATCTTTTTTATTTCCACGAGATGGAATAGAGTAGCCTTTTAAATCCATAGTTGCTTTTAAAGATCCAGTAAATTGACCAGAAGTAACATCCTTAGGTAAATCAATTATAACAGGACCTGGTCTTCCAGTATTCGTAATATGAAATGCTTCTTTTACTATTCTTGGAATATTATTCGTCTTTCTAATCAAATAACTATGTTTTACTGCAGGCATCGACATACCAAACATATCTGCTTCCTGGAAAGCATCTTTTCCTAAAGAAGGAGATATTGTCTGACCTGTTATAACTATCATAGGAACAGAGTCCATATTTGCTGTCATAATTCCTGTCAGGGTATTTGTTGCCCCCGGACCTGATGTAACAACGACTACGCCTGGTTTACCTGTAGCACGAGCATATCCGTCGGCCATATGAGATGCTCCTTGTTCGTGACGAACAAGAATAAATTTTATTTTCTTTGAATCTACTAAAGCGTCAAGTATCGGAATAACAGATCCACCTGAAATTCCAAATATATATTCAACACCCTGATCTTCTAGGCACTTTACAAGAGCTTCTGCGCCTGTCATTGGTTTTTTAGAGGTTTTTTTCATTATTTTTCCTATATAATTAATATTAATCTGCAGATATTTATTATCAAAATGAGCAATTATATTAACATACAACTTATAAAACGTGCAAGATATTTTATCCATTAACAAAAAACATTCCAAAGAAATGAATAGATAGTCCCCAGCGTGGGAATTTATGCATAAAGTATAATTAATAAACTTGTATTTTTTAAATAATTCTTATATGATGTGTGAATTATGAAATCAAATACAAAGAAAATAAAAGCAGTGGGCCTTATGTCAGGTGGTATGGATAGCATAATAGCTGCCAAAATTATAAAAGACTTAGGCATTGAAGTTTTTGCCATTCATTTCAGTATGCCTTGGGGTTGTGGAGATAAGCCTAGGGCGATTAGATCAGCAGCAGAAATTGATGTTCCTTTAAAGATTATAGAGCTTGACGATAATTTTTTAGAGATAATAAAAAAACCATCCCATGGCGTTGGAACTGCTATAAATCCATGTACGGATTGCAAAATATATTTTTTAAAGATAGCAAAAGAATATATGAAAGAAATTGATGCTGATTTTATCTTTACCGGAGAGGTTTTAGGCCAAAGACCAATGTCTCAAGTTAAATATAGATTAGACTTAATAGAAAAGCAAACTGAACTAAAAGGGTATCTTCTTAGGCCATTGTCTGCTCAATTGCTTCAGCCAACTATTCTGGAGGAAAAAGGACTTGTGGATAGATCAAAGTTATTATCTATAAGTGGTCGTTCGAGGAAAGAACAGATAAAATTAGCTACAAAATTAAATTTAACAGAATTTAATCAACCTGCAGGAGGTTGTTTATTGACGGATAGAAACTTTGCAAGAAGGCTTGAAGATGCTATTCAATACGGATATGGATCTTTCAAAGAAACAACTATTTTAAAGTGGGGTAGACATTTTAGAATAAATAAAGATTTCAAGTCTATTATAGGGCGCAATGAAAAAGAGAATAGTAAGCTAGTCGAACACGCAAGTACTCATGATTATATAATGGAATTAAAAGAGGATGTGGGGCCCACTTTAATACTTAAAGGATTGAATCCATCTGAAAATATTTTATCTATCTGTGGAGGGATTATACAAAGATTTTCAAAATTCAAAGATGAACCTTCCAGGAAATTTACTTATTACAAAAAAGAAGATGAGAAGAATATTATGGAAGTCGAAGCTACTATCCTTAGCAACAAACAATTAAATCAAATGCAGCTGTAAACTATTATTTCCTATAATTATTTTTAAGCCACTCTATTATATCATCTGACTCGTACAAAGCTCTTTGGTCTATTACGAGGCAAGGCACTTGAGATTTTCCACCCATTTCAATCAATTTTTTCCTACTACTTTCATCTACAGCTATATCTTTTAGCAAAATGCATATATCATTTTCTCTCATAAACTGAATAACCTTGCCGCAATAAGGACAAGTTGGCATATAATATAAGCTTAATTCACTCATTTTATTTTCCTTTCTTTTTATCATTCCCTACCACTGTTATCCCTGTGAAGGCACGTAAAGTCCCGTTGGGACCACGTCCCTTTACGGGCACGTAAAGTCCCGTTGGGACCACGTCCCTTTACGGGCACGTAAAGTCCCGTTGGGACCACGTCCCTTTACGGGCAGGAATGACAAAAAACAGAGATGACAGAGAAGCAAAAAAACCTATGAAGTTTGTTTGGTTACAAGCTCTACAGCAAAATCAATAACCTTAGCCTCTAATTTAACATTATATAATCGATTTATTTCTTGAACACAAGTAGGGGATGTAACGTTTACTTCGATCAAATAATCTCCAATTATATCTATACCGACAAAGTACAATCCTAGCTTTTTTAACTCTGGTTTTAATATATCTATTATTTTTTTATCTTGTTCTGTTAATTCAGTTACAGTTGGTGTACCTCCAGAGAAAAAATTATTTCTATGCTCATCTTTAGCGTGCACTCGTAATACAGCCCCTAAAAATTCTCCATCAAGCAACAAGATTCTCTTGTCTCCTTTAACAGAATCTTTTACAAATTCTTGACACACAATATCACGAGAGAAATTGTTACTTAAAGTCTCTAAAATAACCTTTGCATTAGTGTCGTCTTTATCTATTTTAAAAACAGACTGTCCACCAAATCCATTAGTAGGTTTTGCGATTATTTCCTTTTCTTCTGAAAGAAAAGAGAGGATATCGTTTTTATTGTTTCCGATTAAAGTATTAGGCACAATATTAAGAAACTGTGCTGCCCATATTTTTTCATTTGCGGTACGTATGCCTGACGGATTATTAATGATAGCTACCCTATTAAATAGAGAACTTAACAACCATGTATTTATTAAATATTTTTCATCAAAAGGAGGATCTGTTCTTATGAACAATGCATCTACATCGTCCTCACTTAAAGATTTGGATTCTTTTACTATAAAAGGATAATCTTCCTTAAGTTGCGGCTCAACCTCAATCACATTAAATAAAAGTTTACCATTTTTATGCGTTATTCCGTCATTAGGCAAGTAAAAAACCTTTATGCCGCGGCTTTGTGCCTCTAGCATTAAAACAAAGGAGGTGTCCTTTTTATAGATAATACTTTCTAATGAGTTCATCAAAAATAAGAAGTTCATCTTGTATCCTCTAGTTTTAAAATTTCTTGATACGCAGCAACGCCTGCAATGCGAGCTAATATGCGATAAATATCAAAAATATTTATATCATGATGGACGCCACATTCTCCATATCTACTTAAATGTGGACACATTTTTTTAAAAATCATACCTTGTGAATTTAAACTTTCCCTATTTCCTTTAGACATATGTGAACGATAGAATCCTCCTACAAGTTTGTTGTCAATTTGATAAATACAAACCTCGCTAACCTCATGTCCTGTGTTATAAATTGTAGGAACTCCTTCTTGTAATAAATAACGATCTATCACTTTAGAACTCTTTCCTTTATATAATTTATTTCTATTTTTTCTGTTTAAAGTCAGAATATCTTTTGCATCCTCGATAGGAAAAACACCCATTCCATAGGTTCCAGAATCAGACTTAAGAAATATAAACGGCTTTTCGTTTATATTGTGCTCCTTATATTTTATTTTTATTTTATTCATTAAATCAGATGTTTCATCCATTAATTTTATACGATCAGATTCTACATTAATATCTACATTGCTTATAGAAGAAAATAGGCATGAAAATATCCATGGATCAATATCTAAAATTTCAGCAAGTTCATCGATAAGTTTGTTAGTATAAGAAAAGTGATTAGATTTGTGTCTTGAGTGCCAGCCTGCTTCAATGGAAGGGTAAATAGGAATTTCTGATTTCTTTAAAATTTCTGGAATACCAGAGGTAAGATCATTATTCATTATGATAAGGTCGAAATGTTCACAATCTTTCTCATATTGGCAAAGAATCTTTTTAAGACAATATATTTTGACCGAATGCCCAGTTGCGGTTTCTAATTCAACATACTTTGCATTTTGGCAAAATTCTGGCAGAACATTTAAAAATGTTGCAACTTTTACGTTAAATCCTGCCTTTAGAATAATGTCCTGCAGTATTCTTATATTTTCTAAATACCATGTGTTTCGCGTATGTTCCTCAGCGATTATTAATATATCTTTTGCTCGGGCGTTACGTTTTATAATTGCCTCACGAATGAAAGCAGCAGAATCCTCTATACCATGTTCACACAAATTGTTAAAACCAGCAGGAAATATATTTGTATCAACAACTGCTGCTTTAAATCCAGCATCTCTAATATCTACAGACGAATAGAGGGGCAAATTCTTGTCCAACTCATAAGAATTAAGCCAATTATGAATTTCGTCCTGTTTATTTCTTATGCGGTCAGTAAGAAAATAGATGGGGTAGTTATTGCTTAGTGGTCTGGTATTAATCATTTTTACTTAAGTAACTTAAATTTATTTGGTTTTTGATAGAGCTAAATACCAGGCAACAAGGAGATTAATTCCAGGTATAATCATAAGTGTACCAAGAAATGGTGGTTTTTGTAAAAATCCTGAAATTCTAGAGCAAAGACCAATAAAAACAAAAATATTAAAGATAGGTAATAAGAGAAGAAAAGCTGTAGAGTGCGGTTTCCCCGCCATTCTTACAAAAAGAAATAGCTGGACAACAGGAATCAAAATTAACCAAGATTTCTTAAAACCAAGTTTTTTTGCAATAAACATAAGAGGCAAGAGAAAAGAAATATAGAACAATATAGCAATAAGAACCATTATTCTCATATCAATACTCTTAACATATTCTATGCTGTTTTTTATGAAAAAGTCTATCTTAAGTCCGAGGAACGCCATGCTGTTATAGGTGGTAGGTTGCTCGTCTTTTACCTTAAGAACTAATGTATCCCATCTACTTTTAAGTTTATTAATAAGAGTACCTACTAGCATTTTTACGCTATTAAAATGTCCTTGTATTTGTTTATTTATTTGAGAGCTTAGATATTCTCCTTCCTCCCATTCTTTTTTTTCTTTTTTTTCTACGCTTTCTTGTTGAATTTTATAAAACAAATAATCTTCTTGGCTTTTTCCTATTTCATATTTTTTGGGAGCGTCATTATTACCTTTTGTAAAATCTCCTTTATTGCCCATTGAATTTTTAACATTCAGAGTATCTTCTTCGAGCACATCTTCCACATGCTCATATTCTGACTCTATATATTCATAATCTTCTTCAAGTTCTTGTTCAGAAATAGTAGATTCAGTTTCGAGTTCAATTTCCTTATAATCAATATTCTTTATTTCATCTAAATAATATGTTATTT
Organism: Candidatus Zapsychrus exili; assembly: GCA_030765585.1. Classification (GTDB taxonomy): domain Bacteria; phylum Omnitrophota; class Gorgyraeia; order Zapsychrales; family Zapsychraceae; genus Zapsychrus; species Zapsychrus exili. The sequence goes on from JAVCCJ010000080.1 coordinate 5,759, forward strand.
CAACACCATATCCAGAATCAATCTTGATATAATCATCTGTTTTTTCTACGATATTTCCTTCAATAATGTCTCCTGAGCTTAATGTTATGGTATCTGCAGATGTAGGGAGAGAAAATAAAAATATAATAGTAATAATAAAAAATATTTTTTTAATCATAATTTTTTGATTCCTTATTTAGAAAACTGTTTAATCTTTCAATTATTCTATCAAAATCAACTAATTGCATCAAGTCTGAGCGCAATTGTGAAATATGAGGGACGCCTTTTAAATAGCCCGAATAATACTTACGAAACATGAGTATTCCACGATCCTGTCCATGATAATCGATAGTCATCTTAAGATGTTTAATACAAATATCTATTCTACCCCTTAATGGCTCAATGGGCAATGTTTTACCTGTTTTTATGTAGTGCTTTATTTCTTTAAAAATCCATGGATTTGAAACAGCAGCCCTACCTATCATAATACCGTCACAACCAAGTTCAAACATTAGTTTAGCATCTTCTGGTGTTTTAATATCTCCGTTGCCTATAAATGGAAGGGATGTGGCTTTTTTAATTTTTTCAATCCACCCCCAATTAGCCTTTCCCTTATAAACCTGAGCCTTTGTTCTTAAGTGAACACTTAACGCTTTTACACCTGCTTGCTCAACTATCTTCGCAACATCTAATATAGAAATATTGTCATCATCCCATCCTAGACGAGTTTTTACTGTAACCGGTATTTTTGTTGCACCAACAGATTTCTTTACAATCTGCTGGAGCAACGGAAGATCTTTTAACAATCCTGCACCTTCACTCCTGTTAACATGTTTTCTTGAAACACATCCACAATTTATATCTATAAAATCAGGCTTAAGATATTCTATCTTTTTTATAGCAAGCTCCATCGATTCTGGTACAGATCCAAACAATTGAATTCCAACTGGACGCTCTTTATCGCTAAGCTCTACATTCTTAAAGGCCTTTGGAACATCTCTTATCAAAGCCTCGCAGCCTGTAAACTCTGTAATACCTATATCTGAACCCAATTCTTTGCGAATAAGCCTAAAAGGAAGATCTGTTATATCATCCATTGGCGCCAATATAATTGGCTTATCTATTGAAATGTTTCCTATTTTCATAGTAGACATATTAGTTGATTTAGACTTATTCTGCAAGTATACTTATCAATTATGGAAAAAAAGAAAAATACAGTATCATTTTATACACTTGGCTGCAGATTAAATCAAAGCGAAACAGCTACTTTAGAACAATTGTTTGAAGCAGACAGCTCTTACAAAATAGTCTCTAAAAGTGCGCCAGCAGATATATATATTATAAATACTTGCACTGTGACAGCCAAGGGAGACTCTGATACAAGAAAACTTATAAATAAAGTTTTGCGCATAAATCCTAAAGCTGACATAGCACTTATAGGCTGTCAATCGCAAACTCAAAAAGAAAAATTACTTAAATTGCCAAATGTTAGATGGGTAGTCGGAAACGCAATAAAAAACAATCTTCCAGAGATATTAAAGGAGACTGACAAATCTCCCCGCGTTATAGTTCCTACAATTCCAAAAGGCAGTTTCAAAATTGCTGCTGCTGCAATAGATAAAAAACGCACTCGAGCAAATATGAAAGTACAGGACGGTTGCAATTTTTTCTGTTCTTATTGCGAAGTTCCTTATGCGAGAGGCAGAGCACGCAGCAGGGTTTTTGATAATGTAATAGAAGAGGCAAAACAATTAGTCGAAGCAGGACATAAGGAAATAGTTATTACCGGAATAAACGTGGGCCAGTATAATGAAGGCAATAACAATCTTCTTGATATAATCAATGCTCTTGAGCAAATAAAAGATTTGAAGCGAATTAGGATATCATCGATAGAGCCGACCACAATTCCTGAGAAGTTGCTTAATAAAATGTCAAAAGAAACAAAGCTGTGCCGTTATCTACACATTCCTTTACAAAGCGCAAATGATCAAGTTTTAGCGTCAATGAATCGTAAATATAAATTTAAAGAATTCCAAAGTTTTATACATCAAGCGAAAAAAGAAGTTAAGGGTATATGCATTGGAACAGATCTAATAGTTGGATTTCCTACAGAAACAGATGAATATTTCTATAATACGTTTGAAAAGCTTCAAGCATTGCCAGTAGATTATTTTCACGTATTTAGCTATTCTAAAAGAAGTTTGGCCTTAAGTCGCAAAATAAACACGAGCATACCAATAGTAGAAATTCAAAAAAGAAGCAAGCTATTACGTGAACTTAGCCAAACCAAGAAAAATCTACTATATAAGTCAATGTTAGGCACCACGCAATCCGTTCTTTTTGAGCAAAAAAAGAACGGATTCTGGACAGGCTTTACAGATAATTATGTTCATGTTAAAGTAAATTCTAAAGAATCGCTTCAAAATCAAATTTATAAAGTAAAACTTAAAAATATCCTAGGCCAAGATATACTAGGCATTTTAAATTAAAAATAAATAGCTGCATAAGATTATGTTCTATGTTATATTAATTTAATTAAAAATAATATTTTTAAAAATAAATAAGGGGAGTGCATTTATGAAAAGTATTTACCTGCGTTTAAGATCACACAACAAAGTATTACCTGTCATTTTATTTCTTTTAATAGCCTTTACATTTATAATTAATCCTAGCTTTGCTCAAGAAGCTCAAGAGCCTCTAACAAGCTCTAGGTGTAATCAATTTACATTTGACGCAACAGGATCTTATGATCCAGATAAAGGAAACATAACTTTTTTCTGGGATTTTGGTGATGGAGACACAAGTACAGAACCAGTTGCTAATCATACTTATAAAAAATCAGGTGATTACAATGTTGCGCTTACTGTAGCAGATAACTCTGGAATGGAATGTAGTACCGCTATTACATCAAATCTTATACGCGCTAATATTCCACCACATGTTTCATTTTCAGCTCCTGAGATGATCTGCGTTAACCAAACAACATCTTTTGATGGTTCTACAAGCTACGCTGATAATAGAAGTAGGCTAAATTACATCTGGGATTTTGGTGATGGAACAACAGTAGAAGGAGATAAAGTTACATCTAAAAGTTATACAAAAGGTGGAAACTATAAAGTCTCTTTATTGGTTGATGACAATGCTGGTACAGGTTGCAGTACTAAAACAACAGAAAAATTTGTTCTTGTAAATGAGCCTCCTGTAGCAGATGCAGGAGATAGTGAAGTTCTTAAATGTATGGGCGACGATGCAAATATAGCAGTTGATTTTGATGCATCTAATTCTACTGATGCAAATAACGATAAATTGGAATACACATGGTATTTCGGAGACGGAAATAAAGCAGATGGAGCAAAAGTGACGCATCAATATTCTGATGTTGGAAATTACGATGCAAAGCTTGTGGTAAAAGATAACACCAAAATAGGCTGTGGAACTAGTGTTGGCTTTGTAACAGTTCGAATAAATAAAGCACCTGCTGCTAATGCTGGAGAAGATATAATTACCTGTCCTGGTGAAAGTATCAATTTTGATGGATCAGAATCTTCTATATACAAAAAAGGTACTGTATCTGCAACTTGGAATTTTGGAGATGGACAAACAGCTAATACTTTAAAAACATCTCACAGTTATGCTAACCCTGGAAAATATCAAGCAAATCTTTCTTTGGAAAACAAACTAAACAATATGTGCCCAGAATCAAAAGACACAAGAGCTATTGCTGTGAACTCTAGACCAACAGTTACTATAAAATCTCCTTCATCTGTATGTTTAGGAAAAGAGATAGGGTTTGATGCTTCTTCTGCTACAGATGCAGATGGAAATAATCTAGAATACTATTGGAGCTTTGGAGATGGCACAGTCTTAAGAGGTGGTGCGAAAGCAGTTCATACATACGAACAAGGTGGGGATTATAGGGTAACTGTTATAGTTGATGACAAGCAAGGTTCAAATTGCTCTACAGCAACAGCAAAAATAAATATTAAAATAAATACACCACCTGTAGCCGACGCAGGACCAAACACATCGTGCTGCGTAGATAAAGAGGCTTCTTTTGACGCATCTGCATCAACTGATCCTGATGGGGATAAATTAACATATACTTGGGATTTTGGAGATGGTACAACAGAAGATGGCGCTATTACAAAACATATATACAGCAAAAGCGGATCTTATAATGTATCTGTAACGGTAGACGACGGTGCAGGAACATCTTGTAGTAAGTCTTCAGCGGGGTATACGGCTGAGACAAATTCTACACCTGTTCCAATAATAAACATAAGATAACAATTAACACGATTTTATTATATTGTAAAATACCGTCTTTATAGAGACGGTATTTTACTGTAAGCGAGAAAAATGAAAAAAATAACTAGATGGATAACAACTACATTTATTAAAAATCATAAAAATATAGACGATATAAATGTGCGTGCTCAATACGGTTTCTTAGAAGGATGGGTAAGTATAGTATTAAATCTATTATTATTTGCTATAAAAATTGTTTTAGGCCTAGCAGTTAAAAGTGTATCTTTAATAGCAGATGCGATACATACTTTAGCTGACTCTGCAACATCAGCAGCTATTATCTTTGGTTTTAATCTTGCAAAGAAACCATCAGACAAAGAGCATCCATTTGGACATCAAAAAATGGAACCAATAATAGCTCTTGTTATAGCAGTACTGCTTTTTGTAGCAGGTATTGAGTTGGTAGAGAGGTCTATACATAGCATTATGAATCCCCAAAGCTCCGTTGTCTCTTGGTGGATAATAATAGTTATTTCAATAACAGCGTTAATAAAAGAATTGCTGTCTCATTTTTCTTTAGAACTAGGAAATATTATAGACTCGGAAGCTTTAAAAGCAGATGCGCTTCACCACAGGAGCGATGTTTTTACAACAGTTCTCGTTGTAATTGCATTGGTCTGCTCTAAATTTGGATTAAATAAAATAGATGGCATAATGGGCATTGGCGTTTCTATTATAATTGTTTATTCAGCCTATATTATAGCAAAAGAGGCTATAAATCCTTTATTAGGGGAAGCTCCATCTAAAGAAGAGTTAAAGGAAATAGAGAATATAGCAAGGGCAAATGACAAGGTTCTAGGTATTCACGACATCATTTATCATAAGTATGGGCAAACAAATATTGTTTCTTTACACATAGAAGTTTCAGATAAAGGTAATGTTAACGAGCTTCATGAAATTTCAGAAAATATAGAAGAAAACATAGCTAAAAAAATAAAAGGTATAGTAGTTGTACATATTGACCCAATCAATAAAGACCATCCTAGGTATGAGGAAATATCAAATGCGATAAAAGAAACTATATTAGAAGACGATAGGGTTGACTCTTTTCACGAACTGAGAATTGTAGGTAGAAATATAAAAAAATGTAATGCTGTATTTGATATATCACTGGAAGAATCAATGTGCGAAACAAAATCTAAAGTTATAGCTGATTCTGTAAGAAAAAGGTTAAAAAATAAATTTCCTGATATGAAATTTATAATCAAAACAGAGCCTAAATACGTTTACAACATCTGACAGTTCTAAATTCCCACTTAAAATCAAATAAAAATCTTTATTCTTAGAAATATTGTTTGACAAGAACAAGTAAACAGTCTATATTCATGACGTTATTGTTATTGCGACTTATTATCAATTAGAGTGAATCCCATATAAGGAGAAGTCAAATGGCAGCGTTGAAGCTTAGCGAACTTAAAGTAAATGGCAATTGTAAAATTAATAAAATAGCAGGAAACAAGGCAATTAAAAAAAGATTACTTGAAATGGGCTTTATAAAAGGAACTGAAATATACGTAGAAAAGGTGGCTCCTCTGGGAGACCCTATGGAACTTGTTCTTAAAGGCTATCATTTATCTTTAAGACGCGAAGAAGCCGATGATGTATACATTGAGGAATTATAATATTTAGGGAGAGTACTTGTGCCAATTGATACAATAGATATAAAAAAACAGAACATTAAACAGAATAAAAAAATAATTAAGATAGGTTTATGCGGTAATCCGAATTCTGGAAAAACTTGCATTTTTAATGCCTTAACTGGAAGCCGCCAACATGTTGGAAACTGGGCAGGCGTTACGGTTGAAAAGAAAGAAGGCATAATCGCTCACGGAGAATATGTGATAGAGGCAGTAGACCTTCCAGGTACTTATAGTCTTACTGCTTATTCTATAGAAGAAGTTATTGCACGTGATTTTATGATAAAAGAAAAACCCGATGTAATCGTAAATATTATTGACTCAACAAATTTAGAAAGAAACTTATATTTAACAACTCAACTTGTTGAGCTTGGAACAAAAGCAATCGTAGTTCTTAATATGGATGACGAGGCTAAGCATAAAGGAATTAGTATAGACAAGATTAAACTTGCTCAGTTATTAGGTATGCCTGTTGTCTCAACCGTTGGTAACAAGGGAGTTGGTGTTAAAGAGCTGCTAAAAGAAATTGTAGCTATATATGAGCATAAGGAACCTCTTTCTCGTCATATTCATATCAACTATGGAAAAGAAGTGGAGGAAGAAATATCAAAAATACAGGTTGAGCTTAGAAAGGATCGAAAACTTACCGATATATTTTCAACTAGATGGTTATCCGTAAAACTATTCGAGCATGATAAACAAATCGCTAAAGAAATAGAAAATACACACACAAACAAAAATAGAATTTTAAAACAAGTCGAAGAAAGCCATGCGCATATTGAAACAATTTTAAACGATGAATCTGAAACAATACTTGCTGATTGTCGCTATGGATTTATTAAAGGACTCTTGCAAGAAGTTTATAGACATAGGGGTATTGACAGAATTACAGTTTCAAACAAAATTGATAAAATTGCTACAAACAGATTTTTAGGCATTCCTATTTTATTTAGTTTGTTATGGCTAATGTTTCAAACAACATTTACCTTAGGATCTTATCCTATGGAATGGATTGGCAGCTTTGTAAACATATTGTCTTTATTTTTTACAAATATATTACCAGCTGGTCTCCTACAAGAACTTATTGTTAACGGTATCATTGGTGGAGTAGGCGGGGTTTTAGTATTTTTACCCAACATACTTATACTTTTCTTCTTTATATCCTTATTTGAGGATACTGGCTATATGGCGCGTGCAGCGTTTATTATGGACCGAGTTATGCAAACAGTAGGACTTCATGGAAAATCGTTTATACCAATGATTATGGGATTTGGGTGCAACGCACCAGCGATAATGGCCACAAGGACTTTAGAAAATAAAACAGACAGAATGATAGCAATTATGATAAATCCTTTAATAAGTTGTAGTGCTCGGCTACCTGTATATATTCTTTTGGCAGGTGCATTTTTTGGACAAAATGCAGGAAATGTTATTTTTGGCATTTATTTAACAGGTATGGTTCTTGCTGTTCTTGTTGGTCAACTCTTTAGAAAAACTATTTTTAAAGGTGAAGCAAGCCCGTTTGTTATGGAGCTTCCTCCATATCGTTTACCTTTGCTCAAAAGCGTTCTTATTCATATGTGGGAAAAAGGTTCAATTTTTCTGAAAAAAATTGGCAGCGTTATACTTGCTGCTTCAATAATTATTTGGTTTATATCTGCTTTTCCAAGAAATATTGAATATTCAAAAAACTATAACGCAGAAATAATTCAAGTTAAGCAGCAGTCAAAGATTGCTAATATATCAATTTCAGAAGCTGAAAAAGAAATTACACTTATAAAAACTCAACAAGAAAACGAACGCATGTCTAAAAGTTATGCTGGAAAAATAGGAAAATTCATAGAACCAGCCATAAAACCATTGGGCTTTAATTGGAAAAGCGGAATAGCTCTTGTTACCGGAATTGCTGCCAAAGAAATAGTTGTTTCTACTTTTGGAGTATTATATCAAGTAGGTCAGGAAGAAGATCAGAACAGTGCAGACTTACAGTCTGAGCTAAAGAAAGATATGACTCCACTATCAGCATTAGCATTCATGCTGTTTACTTTAATTTATATTCCGTGCATTGGCGTATTAGGAGTGATGTATCGAGAGCTCGGATCTCTAAGATGGACCCTGTTTGCCGTAGGTTATAGCATTACCCTTGCTTGGACAATTTCTTTTATTGTTTTTCAAGGCGGGACTCTGCTAGGAATTGGGACTTAATACTAATAAGCCATGGTTTAAGTATTTTTAAACCCATTAATTGTGAGGAAATTATGGAAATTATAGAAATTATAATAATACTATTAATATTTGGAATAGCAGCATTCTTTATGTACAGCCATCTTAAGAATTCTTTTAAAAAGGGAGGAAAATGTCAAGATTGTCCTTCAGATAAAAATTGTAATAAAAAAGTAGAATAAAAAGATTATACAAACAACATCACTTTAACCATAACTATGCTTAATCCAATAGACATATTAAAAGAATACTGCAAAAATAACTCATTGCGATATACTCCCGAAAGAGAAATCATTGTTACTGAAATCTATAAAAAAGATGGTCATTTTCATATTGATCATATTTTTCTACGCATACGAAACAACTATCCTAAATTAAAACTCGCCAAAGCTTCAATCTATCGCAATATACCTCATTTAATTAACGCTGGCTTAATTAGAGAATCTTTTTATAAGGATGGTCATGCGTGTTATGAGCATACTTTAGGTCATGCACATCACGATCACATAAGATGTCTTAAATGTGGTGAAATTACTGAATTTTACAATGAATATATAGACAAAACACAACAAACAATATGTAAACAACGCAAATTTCAGCTTTTAGACCATATACATATTCTTCTGGGATATTGTGAGAAATGTAACAAAAAAAAAGGAGCTAATTAATATGTTTAATTTCGGTATAGGAGAACTCATTGTCGTTTTATTAATTGTCTTGATCTTGTTTGGCGCTTCAAGACTTCCTGAAATTGCAAAAGCACTAGGAAAATCCCTCAAAGAATTTAAAAAAGCAGGCAAAGAAGTTGAAAATAATATTACAGAAATAACAGACGAAAAAGATACCTAATAAAAAAATGATAAAACCAGAAAAAATAAAACAAAAAAAATCTACTTTGATCGATCATCTAGGAGAATTGAGAAGCAGAATCATTAAATCTATTATTTTGATATTAATAATAACATGCTCAGCATTTACCTTTATTAAGTCATTGCTTCCAACATTAATTAAGCCAGTAGGAAAACTAATATTTATTGCTCCTGGCGAAGCTTTCGCAGTAAATATAAAAGTAGCATTCTTTTGTGGGCTATTCTTATCTTCACCTTTTATTTTATATCAAATCTGGCAATTTGTATCAGCAGGCTTAAATAAACAAGAAAGAAAATATATACGAATATTTGGTCCGCTATCTTTTTTATTCTTTGTTGCAGGCACATCTTTTTGCTTTTTTATAATTGTACCCATTAGTATAAAATTTCTTCTAGGCTTTGCCACAGATATAATGACGCCTATGATAACAGCAAGTAAATATATATCTTTCGTTGGAACACTAACTTTAGCATTCGGCATTGTTTTCGAGCTTCCGCTAGTAGCCCTTTTCCTAACTAAAGTAGGCCTAATTACACCAAAATTATTAATACAAAAACGAAAATATACCATCGTAATCATATTTATAATGTCTGCGCTTTTGACTCCTCCAGATGTTATTACGCAATGTTTAATGGCAATACCATTATTAGTTTTATATGAGATAGGAATTATTTTCTCAAAAATGGTCTATAAAGACAGATCGGGAAACATACTTTAAACACGCAATTATAAGATAAAATTATTATGAATACATCTATTACTAATAAATTAGATGATGTTGTGTTCTTATCGGTGTTGCACAAAAGAAAATGTCTCGCAAAAACATCGAGACATTTTTAATACATCGCGACACCTCTTTTTGAGAATCCTTCGGCTTCTCAACTTCATCGCAACACCACCGACGTTTTAAGAAAGGCGATAAAATGAAGAGTGTCTTTTTTAAAACGTATGGCTAACCGAAAGTCACGGTTACGAAGGATGATTTTGAAAACCATACAGATTATATATAAATATTATTTAAGATGAGAGGGAATAAATGAAAAGCAACAAGTTTAAGAAATGCAAACGGCTGAGTTGGGGGATTTGGCCGATTCTTCTGATCATTTTATTTATCTTTTTTGAAAAACAAGCATTGGGAAGCTTGAACCAAGACAGTGGAATCGGAGAACAGGTTGCCATGTCTAATCGTAATATTATTTTAAAAACAAACAATCTAGAGTATTTTTCAGGGGAAAAGATCACATTCACATTTACGAATAATACAGCAAAAAGTATATTTTCTAGAAGAACGATCAATGAGGTTCATCAACTCACAGAAAAAGAATGGGAATACATTTCAACCCTTTGTCACTTCCCGCACTGCTATGATGATAGGTACGATCCGATTCAAGAATTGAAACCAGGTGAGTCATTTACTACTTACTTTATGAAGTTGCATCCTGAAGGAAAATCTGAGGGTATTAATCCGCCTGCAGGCACATATCGATTACCTTTCAGTTATTATACTGACCCTGAGCATTCTCAAAAGATTGATATCTTCTCTAATGAGTTTTTGATTGCCTCAAAAAAACCTTGTGACTCGTATGCTGGTGAACTGGAATATATTGGATCTCAGGTGCTTAATAAAGACGGTGATCCTTTACCAGAATCTTTGCGTATCGATATTTCCATTAATGTCAAAGAAAAAGGTGAGTATGCGTTTAGAGCTGATTTAGAAGCAAATCAACCAGACTCGAATACTAATATTACATATAAAGTATTATCAATTAATGCTGAGCCGGGCGAACAGATTCTTTCATTTGAGTTTGACGGTACAGAAATAAAACAAAGATCTTTATCAGGTGACTATTCTGTTTTCATAGAACCGGGAGAAAACGGTCGGGGGGAGTATAAAAGCAAGCGTTTTTCTATCGGGTCGTATAACGGCAGTGATTTTGGTCCTGCAACCATCACGTTTCTTCCTGACATTACACAGTCCCATATTGACAGCGATGGCGATCAGGTAAGCGATACACTACGTTTGACTTTTTTTATAGATAATAAATTAGCTATGACGGATACATTTAGTTGTAGCATTCATGTCGATGATGCTGCCAGTGCTATTCTTGATTTTATAAATATAGAAGTTATTACTGAGCCGGGCATAAAAACGGTTATCACGGATATTCCTTTTACTCGTTTTTCCAGAACAGACGCAGCGTATATCAGTGAGATACGCCTATATAATAGTACTGATAATGCGGGACGACGTATCTTGCGCCCTAATCTAAAGCTGGACATTCCACAATCCTCAGCTTCGCAGGAAGAAATTCGTTTTTTGTCCGGTAGCGTGCAAGGAGACGACCTAAATAAAAACGGTCTTTATGAGGGAATCCGAATAGTAGCTGGCTATACTTTATTTCGTTCATGGCGTCGTTATGATGTTGAGTTAACTCTTAAGAAAGATCAGCTCACTCTCTGGTCATTTACATGGAATCTTTCAGGTTTTGATAATACACTCAGCTCGCAGAATAAAGGATTTGAACATGTTTATCCGGCGGCTCAGATCAAAAAAAAAGGAATGCCCGGACCGTATACGTTTGAGACGCGAGTGATGTTTGCTGGAAAACAGGTCGGTCCCACCAAACAATTTGTGAGCCCTGCGTATAAGTTAAATGAATTTGAATAAATCTGTTAATGTAATTAAATCCAATACTAAAAAATAAAATTATTAAAAACTACTAACACAAGAAATGACATAATTTATGATAAATGAAAAAAATACAAAATTTATTACTATTGATAAGAGTGTTGTTGTTTTGATTAGATGTCGCGATGCTTCAACGCGACATCTTTGCAATAACAACACCCATACGTTTTAAGAAAGACGATAAAATGAAGACATCTATTACTAATAAATTATATGGTGTTGCGTTCTTATCGGTGTTGCGCAAAAGCGTCGCAACACCTCTTTTTGAGAATCCTTCGGCTTCTCAACTTCATCGCAACACCACCG
>JAVCCJ010000051.1 GCA_030765585.1 Candidatus Zapsychrus exili
CTGGATACGGATCGATCAACTTTGCAATTTCTACAACACATTTTTTAATTTCTCCCATACCACCTTTAATTCCGTCCCTTAAAAGGATCGTTGGGTTGGTAGTAACGCCACGAATAATCCCAAAAGAATGATATTTCTTAATCTCTTCTATATTTCCTGTATCTAAAAATATTGCCATTATGTCCCCTTATTTTTTGTCTACTGATTCCCATTTATTGCTAATCTGCATTATTCGCGGATCAGACACTATTAAATGCCAAACAACACCATGAAAAGCTTCTGTATGAGGTGTAATTGTGTCAGGAGAAATAACAGGAACAACTACACAAGCATCAGCTACTTTTGCAGTATATCCCCCATCTCTACCAACAACTCCGATTACCTTCGCATTTACCTTCTCTGCATATTCAAGAGCAAAAACCAAATTTGCACTTATATTCTTTTCTTTGCTTCCACCTCCAACTGAAAAAATCCAAACACAATCATTAGAATTTAATTTAGAAATTTTAAGCCACGCTGAAAATACAGTATCCCAACCTTCATCGTTTGTTCGTGCTGTTAATTCTGATACATTATCTACTGGGGTGTATGCTTCAAATCCACCTATTTTTCTAAAATCATTTACCGCATGAGAACAATTGCCAGCGCTTCCACCCACACCTAAGAAAAATATACGGCCTTGTTTTTGGCGCACATCCAACAAAACATCTATCATTTTATCAACTTGTGCCTGATCAATGGTCTCTAAAATCTTTATTGCTTCATCAAAATATCTTTTTGTATATGACATAGACTAACCTTTCTTCTTTAAAAGAATTCTTCCATAAGAACTTAAACGATTTGCCTGCAAGAATTCTTGAAACGCTAGTTTCATATTCTCATCTTTACTTTCTGCTAATTCTCTTGCAAACCTAGATATACTCACATCTGAATTATTTTTAATTGCGCTTAATACAATCTCTAAATCTAATATCCCCGGAGTACTAAATTCTAAACACTCTAAACCAAAACGTTTAAACAGAATATTTAATCCATTTATCGAAGAAACATTTAGACGATCTGGAGGATAAATATTATCTGATTGATCCCAAAGCTCTTTTATATCAAAGCCAGATGAAAGAATTGACGTTATAAATATAAGCCCTCCTGGTTTAAGCGCTTTGTCTATATTCTTCATAAGAGCGTTTAGATCAGATGTCCTATCAATCACTTCAAATAAAGAGACGATATCAACTTGCCCCTCTAGCTTCTCTGACCAATTTTCATCCATCAAAATAGACACCTTGCTTTGATCCCTAATATTTTCTTCTTTAATGAAAGGATTTATGAGAATTTTTTCTTTTGGAAAATCTATATTAAGCATCTCACCTATGTAGCCATATTGATTCGTATTTATATCTGCCCAATGGATTGCATCAGGTAAAAATTCTTTTGTGGAATCTGCTATCCATTCAAATCTTGGTTTTAATATTTTCTCTTTTCTAGTCTCGTTCGTCGCCTTCAATAATTTTTCCTGCCAAAACTTGCGCGAATTTGAATTTACATAAAATTCTTTTATTATTTTATCGTCTGGTCTAGGAGAAATGTAGAGCGCTTTGCAGCAATCACATTCTTTGTATTGCATTTTAAATTTCTTAAAGGAATCTTTATGAATTTTTGCGCCACACAAAGGACAAGCGCATTCAACTAACTTTCCGCTATTTACAAAAAAATTAGCTACATCTTCTTCAACCATCTGAGCATATTGCTCTATCAGCTCAGAAGGTTTCAAATCAAGCTCGTTATACTCATCAGATACTACAATATTTTTCATCTTCTCCTCCAACAGTTAAATTTAATTCTGAATCTTTATATGCTTGTTCAATTATCTCCATTACTCTTAAAGCATCATATGATGAACTTTTTTCCACCTTTTTGTTTTCCTTTATACATTTAATAAACTCTTCAACCTCTAAATCCCAAGAAAAATCTTTATCAAAATAAGTCAGCTCTTCCGATGGATTTCCTACGGCAGCTGCCTCATCTTCAAATTGCCTTTTAGCAAGTATAAGCCTTTCTCTTCCATAGCTTCCCGTTTTAGAAAGCAGACCCTCAACAGTCATATACCCTTCCTCCATGATAATATCTAATTTAAAAGTATGCTTCCAAAGAGTAGCAGATGAATGTAGTGATACTGTTTGACCTAATTTATTCTGCAAGATAACATAGGCATTGTCTTCAAGATCAAATTTCCAGAACATAGTACTTTTAAAACATTTTATATATTCAAAATCATTGCAGAAATATCTAAACAAATCTAGCATATGTATTCCCTGGTCAAGCAAAATACCTCCGCCAGAAATCTCTTTTTTATTTCTCCAAGACTCATTATATTTAGCTCCCCCAGACTTTCCATATATTCCTCTTAAGCCTATTATTTTGCCTAACCTACCACTATCTACAATCATCTTCGCCTTAAGTATTCCTGGATGATATCTATGATTAAAACCAAACATTAATTTTACGCCACCCTTCTCGCTCTTTCTCATGTTAGCAATATCTTCCACATTTCTTCCTGGCGGCTTTTCACAAAAAACATGTTTTCCTGCATTCATACTTTTCATCGAAATTTCTGGAGAAAAACAATTGGGAGTACAAACAAAAACAATATCTAAATCTTTATTTAACAACTCATCAAAAGAAGAAAAAACAGGAACATCATTTATCTTCTCCCTAATTTCTTTGTTTGCTTCGCATATACCTACCAAATTAAGATCATCGCGATGATCAATAATACGTTTCCTAATCTGACCCATATATCCAAAACCAACAATACCACAATTTAAAGTATTTTTATTATTCATAATATAAATATTAATTAAAAAATTTTAATATTAATGTAACTCTTAGCAAATTATATACTTTTGCCCCTAAAACGGTTCTATATTTTACCAAATACCTCAAAATGGTCAAACTCTATTTTTTATATAAAAATTTCTCTAAGCTTTCTTCAACAATAGGATAAAAATACCTATCTATATATTTTTTTGCCTTATTTTGCTCAACAATAAACTGCTGATCATCTAGAGAATTTATCTGATCAAGTCTATTTTCTAAAGAATCAACTCTTGATACTGTCCATTTAAGGCAATCATTTTCAAATAAAGGATCATAACTCAATATAGCCCCATTATCAAAATGAATAGCTGGTTTGCCAATGCTTAATGCCTCTATTACAACAGTACTTCCCCAATACATAACAATATCTGACCATTTAATATCATCAATTAAAGAACTTGATGTTGAAATTTCAAAATTATCAATCCCATTAATATTATATTTATGTTGTTTTTCAAAATATTTCCATGCAAGCACGGGATGCGTCCTTATGCGAACATCATACTTATCATTTTCAGCTAATTGATTTATCGCATAATCCACCATTTTATGCACTTCTTTCACGCCCTCAAGGGCTAATAATATCCTTCTATTTCTAGTTCTCTCCTCTTGTTTTATATCAAAAAGATACTGATGTCGAAGCGCACATGCTGTGTCAACCTGATCTTGCTTATAATTTCCGTACTTTTCTAAAACTAATTTTGGAATTTCTCCAACTGTCAAAATTTTATCTGGTATAAACTCGGCATTCTTGCCAACAAACATATTTAAAGATGCCTGTGGAACAACTGTATGCTGAAAACCTAAAACTGTTATCTTTTTATCTGCTTCTCTAACTGCTTTTATGCACATGCGCTCCCAAGGATTATTCTCATATGTAAGTAAAAATGTTTTTGCAACAATGCTTTTAAGCATATTTCTCGTGGCTGCATAATGAAGATGCTGAAAGACCTGCACATTAAAAACTATAGGATGCACAGATCTCTTTAAAATGCTTGAAACATCATATCCAAGAAATTTACATTCTATATCAATGTTTATCCTAGCAAACAAAATCTCTTTAACAGCTGATAGAATATCAACAAACTTTATAAAAAACTCTATCGGAAATATAGAGCTGTCTTTATTAGCCTTAATTTTATTTATACAATACTTAAAATTCCCTAAAATATTTGCAAAGATCAGCACATCCTCTTTTTCTTTCAAATACGGAATTAGTTTGCCAAAGAACGTGTCCTTATAAGACCCATCATTTAAGAAGGAATGATCATAAATAAATGTCTTTACGATATACTTGTTCTGTCCTTCAAGTATCTTTTTCCTTAAAGTCAGTCTACAAAGAACAGCTCTCGAATATATTAATAAAGCGTTAAATAAAACCCCAACAAACTTCTTTAATATAAAAAAACTTTTAAAAATAAAATCTTTAAGCCCATAACCAAAACATAACATATCGACATTCTTTACCCCGATGGCTTTCTTTATAGAAGACATAACAGCTTTATTTAGCCCAACAATAACAAACTCTGAAATCTCCTCTTTTTTGATCGTTTCTACTATTTCAACAAATTGCTGTAGATCTTCTGATATTTTAGATGCAAAACGATTCTTCGAGGCCGTATCAGTTGCCCACCATAACCTACCATTCTTACAATTCTTACCCATAGAATCAATAAGACCAGTATACTCTTTAATGAATCTTGACTTATATTCTGAATCGAATTCTAAGATATTTACGCGCTCAAAACCTTCTTCGTCTAACAATGCCTTTGCATCTTTATCAATATACTGCCAACTAAGAAAAACCCTTTTCCCCTCGCTAACTTCACTATATTCTTTAAGAAATTTTTTTAAATCTTCTATATTTTCAATAAAATAAATTTTCATACCAAGTAACCTTAAGCCCTATATAAAACTTCTTTATTTAAATACCCTGTATATTATAAAATCATAATCTTACCAATTAAATTATATATTCTTTTATAAATTCTATAATGTAGCGTTAACTACGATCTTATTCTTTTTAAAAGTCACAATATCCCATAAAAGTTTAATATTCCCCCTAGTCACAATGCAAAATTTTGCCCCTAAAAACAAATAAACACCAACACATAATAGCTTTAAAATAAGAGCTACAGAATATATGACAAGATCGCTCATAGTAAACAAAGCAAGTAAACCCGAAAAACAAAGCATGCCAAAAATTGCCATAATTTTTTTTGTCTCCCAATGAACATAAAAATAGCGCTGAGCAATTATAAACGCTGTCCCTCCAACTATAAGACTTACTAAAAATGTTGCCCAAACAGATCCAATAACACCAAAATTCATAACAAGAGGAATACTTATAACTACTCCAACTATAATATTCACAACAGTAAGCAAGGATGTTATAGCTGTCTTCTTTTTATAAATTAATTGAATTCCATTTATCTTTCCAAAAAATTGAAAACCATAATATACAGACAAAATACTTATCAATGGGGCTGCTTCATAAAATGATGGTCCTGTAAGAATCCATAGAGCTTCTTTAGAAAACAAAGAAAGAAGTAAACATACGAAAGTAGAAATATAAACAAAAGACGTTAAATACTTTCCAATTTCTTTATCTGCTGATAGCTTAGAACTAAACATTAATTTATATACATGTGGACTAAAAACATTTTGAAGCGCCGTCATAAACATAAAAGTCATATTAGAAATTTTTTGGGCTATGCTTAATACGCCAACCCCACCCATAGTATTAAGTATACTAACAATATATTTATTAAAATGCGTGCCTATAACACCCAAGAAAATTCTTGGTGTCAGCGGCAAACTAATCTTAAGCGATTCCTTTAAAACTCCCCACCCAAAATAAAAAGGCATTTCCTTTAAAAACCTAAGAACCAAAAATAACAAAATAATTATACTTGCAAAACATTGACCCCAAGCAAAACCAATTATCCCTATTTTTAAATATGCAACAAAAAACAAGATAAAGCTGCAGCTAAAAATGTTTCATTTATTGTATAAATTGTAAAATCTTTAGCTTTAGTAGAATTCTTAAAATAAATCAAAAAGTATTGTTTAAAACTCGCAACTCCTCTAGCTAAGAATACCCATAGTAAAAGAAAGCCATAATCCTCAGACCCAATAAATATCTTAGACATAGGCTTTTTAAAAACGTACGTAAACACTGTTGCTATTAAAAAAGCTACAAGAACAAAAATTAAAGTAGAATAGAAAAGTTCAGATGCTTTTCTTTTATCTTGATATTGAAAGAAATTACGCTCATAACTTAAAGTTAATCCAAAGTTAGCAATGCCCGACAACAATATCGCATAAATTTCAGCTAAAGCATATATACCATAATCATTCTTTGTAAGAATTCTCGTAAAAATAGGTAAAGTTATTATGGGCAAAAAAACACTTGCTATATTAGGTATAATATAAATAATAATATTCTTAACTTTTTCTTCTTTACCTGTCATAAACTTAAGCTCTTTTTTGTAATAACAAATTCCTAAAACGTGTTAAACCTTTTCCGTCAAAATAGTCGTCTACTTTCTTAAGCATATCTGAATCTAAATATTTCTCATATTCATCATCGCTGGTTTCATAAAGAAGTTTTCGCACCAAATCTTTCAGCTCTTCATAACCATGCGCCACCAAATTAGGAATCTGATCATAAAAAAGCCCATTAAGCCTTCCTGCAGGATCATAAAAAATTGCTTTTTTACGTGCTCCTAAAGCCTCAATAGCGCTTGAAGAAAATGCATATGAAACAGTTAAATCGCTTACCTTAATTATATCTGTTGGGTCTGCAGTATGCTTAGGAACATAGCAACGAGGATGTTTAGAGAGCCTATCCATAGAATCAAAAAATAGTTTATGATGTTTAGAATAAAGAAAACCACTTATATCAGAATAACAATCACGCATTTTCTTTTCCTTAATAATGACAAAAATATCTTTCTCTTCATTCAATAACTTTTCAATGTCTGAATAAAATTTCACACCATCTTTAAGAGGATATCTCGAAGAAACGCTATCAATATAACTAGTATCTAAAAAAGATACTACTTTATAATTATTATGATAACATTTATTTTCTATTTTATATTTAACAAAAAAATCAGAAAGACCTATCTTATTCTGCCCCTGCATAACAAATTCAGACCACAAGCATCCAATATTATGATAAGTGCCAATTTCTTGAGGATGAAGTTGATGAAAATTAACAACCTCACGATTCCACGCAACAAAATGATCGTACATAAGGAAAAACCACATCCAATGTAACATTTCTTCAGCTGGGATATCTTTTCCTGTATGAGTATAGCCATATGCCGAAGAATATGCATAGCACCAACTTTGAATACCTTTATTAGACAACAACGCATTCCTACCAATATGTCTAAAATCCTCCTCATTAAGTGCAATATGATGAGAAAAATGAATATTATCCAAAATTACAGTCCACTGCAAAAAAGAATAAAGCAAGCGCGTACTAATTGAAACTACGTCTAAACTTTCAGCGAAAGAAGAAAACAAATTAACAAAAGAATGTCTAATCACAGCAATTAAAACTTTAAAATTATTCCTATTAAACACTAATGTATGACAAAAAAACATACTTTTCCTACTGTAATCAAGAATATTGTATCCCTTGCTACGCAATTCTATCATCAAAATCTCATCTATTGGTACAAAAGCAAGGAATACAACATTACTTTTTGTAATATTTTTATCATCTAATAAAAAGCCAAATGTACGATACTCATTAAACTTAAACTGAAACTTAGGATTTGTAATTGGAATAGCGTACGTATAGGAAGAAATCTTTTTATTTTGAAACCCTAGGATCATCTTATATACAATAGCAAAAATAACTACGAGGCCAACAAAGAAAGATTGCAATAGGCTAAATATCTTGAAAAAGAAATTTTCTGTCGCGCAAATAAATCTAAAAAGAACAGGAATTCTAACTCTTGGAAAATCAAACATATAAGCACCTGAAGATTTTAACAAAAAAAATATATCCAAATAGGTCTTAGGGAAAAACAAGATGTCTTTTTCCTCGGATGCCTCCTCTCTATTTAATATCATCTGCATACCATAAAAATGAGAAAGTCTCTTTGAAAACTCCTTTTTGTATGCCAGAGATAAATTATCATTCTTATGCAGTCTAGAGATAGACTTTACTATTAAAGAATTCTTAAAATAAAAATCGCTAACTTTCTCAATACTTTTTACAACAAACTTATCACTACCAGGAACAACATGAGATATCTTAGAAACTTTTCCTGAGTCTAGCATATCTCTAAGCCACTTTATTCTACGTGCCTTCTGATCAAAGAAATTGAATATAGTAACCTTATGCCCACGGCTAACAAAATATTTAACAATAGGGTAGTGATAAAATCTAATTCTCTCAAAATATATTTTCATATTATTTGCCTTTAAAATTCATCCAAACAGGACCAAGAATGCAAAATATTCTTTTTTATCTTTTCCTCTATGGGACCAGTCATTTCTGCGCTTAAATAGGTAAAAAAATTTAATGTTTGTCTATCATTTTTTGTAAAAGCAAATTTAGAAAACAAATTTTTTATTTTTTTACTAGTCAAAGAGCGCTGTCCAACACTAAACTCTCTGCAATCTATATTTACAAATCTTAAAATGGTCTTCTCTACTTGTTGAGGATCAATGATTTGCATCATATGCCCTCCATTAAAAGGCCGTCTTACTAATAAAACATGATTAAAATGATTCATTAAATATTCAGCACAAATATGCGATGGGGAAACAGTCATAACAAAATTTCTTTCTTTGCTTTTACTAAAGTATTTAACTAATGCTTCACAAAACCACTCCAATTTGTTTAAATCAAAAGCGGCTTCAACAATTTTATTATCTTGTCGAACAAAATATCCAATTAGTTTTTCGTTATCCACAATATTTATAAAATCACGTTTTTTAATCCTATGCTTACTTCTTTGGATAAGCTCATCCCACCAACAGCTAGAACGACAAAAAGACATTGGGATTTTTTTATAAGTTGCATTGTACATAGCAGCATATTTCTTTGCAAATTTCCCATCAAACCCCTCTTGAAAATTATTTCTACCAATACTTTTACTTTTTCCAATACAGATCAAAGAATTAAGGTCTACTTTTAATTCAGAAAATATTCCCGTTCCAACAAAACCATATTTTGAATAAAATCCATCTACAGCTCTTCGCGCAACAAGCATAACAAATGGATATTTTCTTTCCTTTATAATCTCTATTGATTTACTAACCAACCTTCGACCCAATCCCTTACCTTGATAACAAGGACTAACACAAACATTAGTTATTCCAGCAGTTTTTAACAAACTTCCAAGAAATATATTACGTCGTTCTACAATCCGCAAAGCTCCGACAATTTTATCGTTATCTACTGCAATGATTACTTCATTAAAGCTTTTCATCTTATCATAAAACAACGTATGTCTTTTTCTACTCCAAGATCGCCTACTATCATTACCAAAAATTACAGAAGAAAGTCTATAAGCCTTCTCAACTTCTTCTATACTTTTAGCTTCTCTAATTTCTATTTCCATAATAAAAAATTATTTAATACGAGCATTCTTTTTTTGGTCTACTTTTTTATAACCACCTGTCTTAAGAACAGAGTCTAACTTTAGTCCTTGTTTCTTTGCCAATTTCCCTAGCTCTTCAGTAACAATTGAAATCATTTCTTGAGTTGGCATTTTAGTGAGATTAACATGAAAATCTTGTCTATCACCAACACGTTGAAGATATTGTTCTTCATCTTTAATATGTCCATTATCTTTTGCCCATTCATATATAGGCGTACCTGGCAAAGGCAATAAGTATCCTACGCTTGGAAACATATTACATTCTTCACAAACTTTTATAGTAAGACGTATAGACTCGGGTGTTTCTTGAGGATAACCAAAAATGACGCTAGTCAATGGAGTAATCCCGCCATCCCAAAGAGCTTTTGACTGTTCAACAAACTGCTCAACGCTCATACGCTTATTTATAGCCTTTAAAATATCTGGACTAGCATTCTCAAGAGAATATCCTAACGCATTACATCCAGTAGATTTTAACTCCCTAATCAAGCTCACATGTTCTTTCTTAAACAAATCACCTCTGATAGGAGCTGTCCAAGAAACCTTAAAATCAAGCTCATTAAGTTTCTTTATTCTTTCACGAACTCCTTTTATACTAGAAAAAGTAAGCTCATCCCAAAAACCAATATGGTTACATTTGTAAACATTCTTTAGCCTAACAATTTCTCCAATAACTTCGTCTTCAGAATATCTACGATACTTTTCACCTTTAAAGACATGGTAGCAAAATGTACAATTAAACGGACACCCTCTAGCTGAGTTAAGAGGATAATAAACAACATCCTCATCAGGGTTCTCATTAGAATCAGCACTAATGGCATTGGACTGAGAGTACTCCTGATATTTGCTAATATTAAAAATATTCCAATCCGGAAATCCTACAGAATCAATATTTTCAACAACCTTTCTTTTAGGAGTAAAACAAACCCTGCCATCTTCTTTAAAGACAATTCCTTCAATTTCCAATATAGGTAAACCATCAATCAATGATTTAAGCAATTCAACGATAGTGATATCAGACTCACCCATGACCCCTATGTCTGCTTTAGTTTTTGTTAGAAGAATCTCTGGTATTGATGTTGCTACTGAATTCCCGGCAATAATAGTTCCCTTAGGATTTACTTTTTTAATTACATCGCAAATAGTC
>JAVCCJ010000079.1 GCA_030765585.1 Candidatus Zapsychrus exili
CTTATAAAATTAATCTATATTCTTTATGGAGAGAAAGGATTAAGTAATAATTCAATTGTAAATTATCTTAATGAAAATGCTATTTCAGCACCAAACGGCAGTAAATGGAGCAAGTCAACCATATGGAGCATTCATCATAATCAGGCGTATATTGGTAATACTGTTTACAATATACGTAATTATCATAAACGAAATGGAGAAAGTAAATTTAATCCGAAGAAGGACTGGATTGTTACAGAAAATACCCATCAGGCTATTATTACCAAAGAATTATGGAACAAGGTTCAGGCCAGGACAAGGCAGGCTTTTTTAGGTGGAATGTTTCTTACTAAAAAAGATAAACCGCAAAGCCCTTATTTATTAAGCAGTATTATGTATTGTGGAATATGTAAGTCAAAATGGCAAGGTAGGCGTTATCATCTTAAGGATAGAGTGAGACGTATATATGTTTGCGGTGGATATCATGCCTATGGTTCTAAATCGTGTGTAAGTTGGCAGATTGATGCTGATGATATAGAAAAGAAAATTATTAGTTGTGTAATGGAAAAGTTGGATACGGGAACATGGAGAGAAGATTTGGAGAATAGGCTGAGAGAAAAGATTTCTCTGATGCAGGATAGGTCAGATAACCGGCTTAGGGAATTGGATATACAGATTAAGGAAATAGCTTTAAAAATCAGGAATTGGGAGGAAGCAATAGAAAAGGGCCTTAATTTAGATCGGGCAGTAGCAAATATAAATAAATTGGAGCATACAAGAGATGGTCTTTTGGATGAACGTATTAAAATTACAACAAACCTGGAAGGAAAAACTGACATAGAGAGAATTACAAAGAAAATGATAGGTTACTTAGATAATTTTAATGATGTTTTAGAGCATGGCGCTATGGAGGAAAAGAAAAAGTTTATAAAGCAATTCGTAAAAGAAATAATAGTAAATCCAAGAGAAAAAACGGCTAAAATTATGATTTATAAAAATGCGGAGTATGATATAATAATGGGGATTAGGAATTGTGAAGATTTGGTGGAGATAGATTACCCGTAGGATTCAGTAAAAAACGAAGTTTGGGTATTAATTGTTATACGAGAAAAATATGAATCAGAAAAAAATTGAAGAAAAATTAATTAAAGCTTATCACGACTACAATAAGAAATCGCACTTCAAGTCAGAATTTGATATCCGTTCCGTTATCAATAGGTTCATTGCTGAAAACAAAATCGAAACATTATCAACAGAATTAAAAGCAGAACGTATGGCTTTTAATTTTACGCATAACCTTCTTTGTGAAAATGAAGATTGGCAAACATATTATGGTCCTATATTTATCGGTACTAATGATGCGGGCGAACAAGTAGAATATCCGAGCATTAAAGCCATAACACAAGATATTATTTCTTATTGGAAAAAACGCGCAAATGAAGAAACAATAAACCTATTAAAAGGCAGATATGCAGATTTAGTATGGACTTTCTCAAGAATCGTATGTGTAGGTTCACCGGAGGTTGATTTTCCAAGAATAGCGATAGATGCTTTTATAGTATTGCCGAACAATGATAATGGCGAAGAGCCTATCAACGTTATCGCATTGTTGGGAAGGGCGTTAAGTCTATCAATGTCAATAAATGACGAGAGTCGAATTGAGATATCGAAGCAAGCAATATTAAACTATGAACAAAAAGTAGCGATTGACGATAAACCGGGTTTGTGGGGTTTTGTGTATCAACTACTTATTGATAATTCCAAAGTAAATCTTACGCAAATCGAAGAAAGTGGAATTATAAATAGAATAGAAAATAGACTTACAAATTTGACAAATCCAGATCATGCTTCCTTTTCTCCTTGGGCGGCGGAAATTTCCGCCGACTTTCTTGCAAGATACTATCGTAAAAAAAGTATGACTACAGATATGAAAAGGGTTTTATTGGCCTATTCTGCTGCATTTGAACATCAATCTTTAAAAGGGGCTCCGTTACAAGTGTCAGTATGGCTTCAAAAGGTATACGCTGTTCTCAAAAGCTTCGGGCTAGAACAAGAAGCAACTGAAATTCTTAAAAAAATACAAACAAACGCACCCAAGATTTCTGATGATATGCAAGAAATCAAAGTTAAGGCAAACATCTCTCAAGAGGAATTCGACCATTACATCAATTGGTTTATCGAAAAAGATTTGGATTTAGCTTTACGGCGCGTAGTAGTAAACTTCATCCCTAAAAAAGAAGATGTTGTCAAGCAATTGTTAAAAATGTCTGAAGAATCCCCGTTGTATTCAATAGCTAATGTTCAAATTCAAGATTATAAAGGCAGAACTCTTGCAACTCTCGGGAATCTTCAGAATGACTTAGAAGGCAATGTTGCGCATCAGATGACAAGAGATTTGGGTTTTGAATCTGCCTTTCTTAATCAAATATTCAAGGCAATAGAAAATAAATTTGAATTCACAGTAGAAAACTTATTAAATTATCT
Source organism: Candidatus Zapsychrus exili (assembly GCA_030765585.1). Classification (GTDB taxonomy): domain Bacteria; phylum Omnitrophota; class Gorgyraeia; order Zapsychrales; family Zapsychraceae; genus Zapsychrus; species Zapsychrus exili. The sequence continues at coordinate 2,464 of JAVCCJ010000079.1, forward strand.
CTATAAAGTGTCTATATATACTCCCGAACGAAAAGATATCATTAAATCAGCTATTGTAGAATATTTCAATAAAAATTATTTACAATTTATACATTTATCAATCCCCCAAATTGAAGAAATATTTAAGGGGCTGATTGAAAAATGTAAGGGTAGTGTCTTAATTCCAAATAAACACGGTGGTTTTCATTTCAAAACATTAGACGCATTATTAAGAGACCCAATTATTGAAAAGGTTTTTGGTGAAGATGTTTCTTTGTATTTCAGAGTTGTCCTGACAGATCCAAGAGGCTTAAATATTCGAAATGATGTTTGTCATGGCTTAATGCCATTAGAAAATTTCAATGCGGTTATTGCAAATAGACTTTTACACATATTGCTTTGTTTGTCCTCAGTAAAAGA
>JAVCCJ010000035.1 GCA_030765585.1 Candidatus Zapsychrus exili
ACCCAACAACAACCGACTCTTCCGCATTATCTATCAATTCAATAACGGCCTCTTCATATTCCCGATCGGATATATCACTCACGCTGGCCGGATAAAATTCCCCAGCAAAACAAAAACCCCCACCGATTACAGCAAGGATTAATATAAAAACAACTATCCCAATTTTGGATTTCAACCTATATCTCCATGCTTTAAAATAGAACCGTCTTTTTTTTACACAAATACTGTAAAATCAAATTAACAAAATTATTTAGCACTAGTTATATATTCATATGACGCTTTAAACAAATGCATTAATTTATTAATATCGTAATCCTTGCCTTCGACTTTATATAGCACTTGGTTCCATTGTTCTTCATACCTATAAGGTTTTATGCCTGGAATTTTTAATTTGTCATTTAACTTTTTTGTCAACTTGAAAAAGATACAGAAGGACTTCGATCCAACCCATGTAATACCAAAAACATTTGGGAATCCATATTTAAACCCAACATACCCTTTATTCATTTTTTTATCTAATTTCCATCCCTTTTTCTTAACAAGCTTTTCGATCTTTTGAATCGTATGGAAAAATACTTCTACACTATCTTTGTTATAATTTTCCAAATAGAAATTTTTATCATAGCTTTCGCGTCCTTTAGTTATACGCGATCCTTTAGGGCTTTCGGGTTCGAGTTTATTTACAAAGATAAATTCATTCTTGTCCACTGCAAATTTCTTGATTTCCAAAAGTTCTACTTCATAATTAATTTTATTTATGGTCCTTAATACATTTAACTTGATAGATGGTGCTATAATAATTATTTTAACATTCAATGCTTCCCAATTTATGCTAATATCCTCCGGTTTATCTTTACACTCTAACCATAGTGCTTTAATTGAATCCGGATTGGTTTCTGCCCATAGTGCGTATCTTAAAACCTGTGGTATTATATTCTCATCAACCTTGTAATTTTTCATTTCTATTATTACAACATTGTTTTCCTTGTCAATTCCTATCATATCAAGAATATCTTTTCCAGAAGAAACTCTTATTTGTCTTTTTAGAATAAAAATATCTCCTAATATTTCCTCAGTTCTATAAATATATGTCTCAAATTCTTCTTCGCTTTTGAAAGGGCTCTCTACGACATTAACCGTTTTGCCATTTACGTTTTTCCAAAATAGATTAGGCATTTTCTCCTCCTGTGCTTATTCGTATATGGGAAATCCGGGGATACAACACTTAATTGTTTTAAAATAGAACCGTCCCCTTTTTTACAGCGATTTCTTTACATATTATTACTATTCTTCCGTCAAATAGTTTCAACATTCAAGGTCTGACCCCGTTATTTATGGCCCTTGCTGCAATAGCAGCATCAATCCAGTCTGCAATATTATCCGCAATATCGTTATACGCATCAGATGAATTAGGATTATAGCATTTAACTTTACTAGATAATTTTGCCCCATCGTCGAATGCAAACTGTTCAAAAGGATTTGTCCCTTTGTTGCAAGTACCATTCCTCGGGCATTTTATATTATGGATATAGATACCGAGCAAGCCCTTGCCATCTTTCCATGCCTTTTTGATTTCATGTTTGACCCATTTTCTATTAGCTGTTTCTTCTCCGACCAAAACCACAACACAAGAACGATATTTCATGTTATCATCTATCCACTTTTCAACGGCACTATCACCTTTTTTCTTAATGGATTCCCAATCATTAGTTGAAGCGGGCGTATTTCCTTCAATTACTCCAATATTTCGTATTTGTTGAACACGCATGACATCGTTATTAAAATGAAAGCTATAGAATATTTGTTTTTTTGCCATAAATATATCCTCCTCTATTTTATAAAATATTTTATTGTGATCTGATAAATAATAATCACTAAGACAATTACTGCTGGAATTCCATAAAAAACTCTTAGAGTAATTGACCACATAACCTTTGACCTTGAATCAACTTGATCTTTAAAACGATGAGGATTTAAATCGTATAAATGCTCGAATTTCTCTTCAGGCCTTACTTTGAGAACCCACTCATACATTTTTCTATACATCTTTTCCGTTTGAAGAAAGAAAGCATCCAGATACCAGAAAGCTAACAACGGTATAAAAATAACGAGACACAAATATACAGGGTCAATATTCTTTTCAGTTAACGCAAGCACAACTGTGATAATTGTCAACGCCCATCCTTTTATCAGAAAAGAATTATGAGCCATTCTATTGATGCAACCTTGAATCAAATCGATTTCTTTATGAATAATTTCTATATTTTTATTAGGCATAAATGTCCGCCCTCCTTTCTACTCAACGCCCAACGCCTTAAACACCGCATCTATTGGGTCTGCATAAAATCCGCTTTGAAACTTTGACAAAAGCTCACCTGGAACTGTTTGGAAATCCTTAACGCTGCTTGAAGGAATAAGAACCCTCTTTGCCCCTGCATCAAGGGCAACCCTAAGCGATTCTGCGAGATTTTCCACAGGGATAATATTTCCACCTAAACTCATACTTCCCAAGACAACTATCTGAGATTGAACAGGCTTTTGCATTAATGATGAAGCCAGCGCGACGACTGCCGCTAATGTTAGTGCCTCAGCAAAACCTGAATTATGCAGTTCAACTACATGTATATGGTAATTGTGATCTCCAGCTTTAGGCTTAACACTGACTCTTGTTGCGTTAGCCTTAAAATAATCAGAAGCTATTCGAAGGCACTCTTTAGGTGTATTTCCAGATCCCACACCCGAAAACCGTGTCGTTCCATTGCCAGGCGTCATTTGCGTTTCAATTCGGTAAAGCCCCAAATGTCCGTTGCTGCCGCGAGAAACTGTATGAATAATGCCCGGATTCATAGGGCCATCTGGAATAAGGGTTCCTCCCCCTTGCTCGGGCACTGAGATATATTTTTCTTCATTGGTTTCCTTATCAGCGTAACTAAAATGAACATCATAGAATTCCATTCCACCGATTTTCTTTAACTGCTCTTTTATACGACGGC
>JAVCCJ010000110.1 GCA_030765585.1 Candidatus Zapsychrus exili
GACCACTTGAGTACCTACCCGGAAAAATATGGAGCTGGCGAGAGGCTTCGAACCCCCGACCTACTGATTACAAGTCAGTTGCTCTACCAACTGAGCTACGCCAGCATAATATTATTTTAAAATCAATTTTACAAAGATTTGCTAGTTCCCTTGTAAGGCGCTAGCATACGATTATTTGAATATCGGAGATATTTTATACCAGATTTCTTGTTTGCTGTAAAGATAAAGTATAAAATATATTTCTATTGCATCTTATTGTTGTCTGTTCTAAGGAATCTCGACTTTTCTAGCTGTGATGTGGTAGCCGAGTTTGCTTGTTCGCTGCAAAGAAGGATTTTTAAAAAAGTTAGATTGTCGCAAAGGACGCCCTTCTTTTTAAGCAACCTAAGGGATTTATCCTAAAACTCTATTAATGGTATCTAATAGTTCCTGGGATGTGAAAGGTTTCCCAATGGCTGGATATTCGCGATCACCAACTTTAAGACTAGACTTTGTTGATGCTTTGTCGTCTTTTGTTATCATTCCTGTTAGAAATATTAACGGAATATTTCGAGTTAAAGAATCCGCTTGAAGCTGTCTTGCAACTTCTGCCCCATCAATATCTGGCATTATTATATCCATCAAGATAATATCAGGACCATATTTCTTTGTTTTTTCTATAGCATCTTTTCCAGAGGTTATTTTTACGACATCATATTCTTCTTGAATTAATTTCTTTTCAAGAAGTCCAAGAAGCTCATCATCATCATCAACTATTAGTATTTTTTTATTTCCCATTATTTGTGATAACCTTTTAGTTTGTAGTAATTTTGTAAATTCAAAAATATTATAACAACTTAATATGTTTTTGTATATAATAATAGATGATTTTAACATACACATATATAATTTAAAACTTGTTTGTAATAAAATGCTTACTCAACTAACAATTCAAAATTTTGCCCTCATAGATAACATTTCTATAGAGTTTTCTAAGAACTTAAATGTTTTTACCGGAGAAACAGGCGCGGGTAAATCAATATTGATAGATGCTTTAAGAATAGTTTTGGGAGACAGAATTAGCTCCTCTCAGCTAAGAGATAGTGCTAAGCCATGCATTATTGAAGCGGTTTTTAACCTTTCGACGAAGTTTCTTGAGAATTTAAGCCTTTTGGATGATTTTTTATCTGAAGATGATTCTGTTATTATAAATAGATCTTACCATCCTGATGGTAGAAGTAAAATTAAGATAAATGGATTTAACGTTACAGTATCCCAGCTAAAAACAATTGGAAATCATTTGATAGATTTTCACGGACCACATGATCATCAAATGTTGCTTGCCTCCTCTTCCCATATTGAAATATTGGACAGATTAGCGGATTTTGGAGATTTGTTTAAGGAATATAGAACGATGTTTAGCAGCTACTCAGAGCTTAAAGATAAGTTAAAAGCGATTAGAGAGCTTGGCCTATCTCGAGAAAGAGATCTTGATTTACTTTCTCATCAATTAAAAGAGCTTTCTCAGGTAGAATTGAATGAAGATAAATATGAAGAATTGCTTGGTTTTAGAACGAAGCTAAATAATTCTGAGAAATTAAATGATTGCGTGTTTAAGCTAATTAATTTTTTTGAAGGTGGGCAGGTGTCTTCAAGCGAAATTGTTCGTAGTAGCTTTGCTCCTATGCGAGAATTAAATCAGATAGATGAGAATACAAATTATCTTATGGAAAATCTTTCGCAGCTTCAAGAAGCTCAGGACCAGATAATTTTAGATCTTAAGAGTTATGTAGAAAGTATTTCTTTTGACTCCAATGAAGCTCAGGAGGTAAATTCGAAGTACGATCTCTATGACGATATAAAAAGAAAATATGGTCCTACCCTCGCTTGTGCGGAGGAATTTTATAGAAAAGCTAAAGATAAATACGATCTTATTTTAAATATAGAGCAGAACGATTCTGATTTAAATGAACAGATAAAAGAAATAGAGATTAAACTAAAAAAGATTGCGTCTAAAATAACAAGTACTCGTCAAAAGACAGCTGATTTCTTAAAGAAAACAATTGAAAAAGAGCTTTCAGAGTTGGGCATAGTTCATGTTCAATTTGAGGCTAAAATTAGCAAGAGTGCGTTAGAATTAAACGGTGCTGATGATATAGAATTTTATATAAGCCCTAATGCTGGAGAGGATTTAAAACCTTTGTCGGAAATAGTTTCTTCTGGTGAAGCTGCACGTGTCATGCTTGCGCTTAAAAAAGCATTAATCAAAGTAGACCCAATACCTATTTTGATATTTGATGAAATTGATGCTCAAATTGGCGGAAGACTTGGAACTATTATAGGGAAGAAATTGAAGGAAATTTCCTCGTATAGGCAAGTTGTTTTGATCACTCACCTTCCTCAGATAGCATCTTTTGCAGAAACTCATTTTAAGGTTGAAAAACAAGTAGAAAATAAGAAAACATTAATAGCGGTACAAGAATTAGATAAAGATTCGAGAGTAAATGAACTAGCTAAAATGATGAGTGGAGAAGAAAAAAGTAAGATATCTGTAAGTCATGCCAAAGATATGCTTTCTAAAGCAAATACTTGATTGTTTGACCTTCATACTTTATAATGCGGACTTAGTTTAACGAAATAATAATAAGAGGAGATTTAAAAGTGAAAAACATTGGAATTATTACAAGTGGTGGTGATTGCGGAGGCCTTAATGCTGTTGTAAAAGGTGCTTCTCAGATGGCAAAAATTTATGGTTCAACATGTTATGTTATACCTAATGGTTACGCTGGGCTTTATAACTTAATTGAATTTGACAAGTTAGTTGAGCTTACGCTCGATCGTGCTGATTCTGTTAATTCAACTGCGGCTGGATCTGAAGCTGGTCACTCTCGCGTTAAGATTAAAATGATTAAAGATCCTAAGAAATATGATCGCATTAAAGAGGGTTTAAAAAAGTTCAATCTAGATGGCCTTGTTATAAGTGGTGGTGATGACTCTGGAAGCGTTATGGTCGACTTATCTGAGCAAGGGATCAAATGTGTTCATGCCCCAAAGACAATGGATTTAGATCTTCAAACATATTCTGTTGGTTTTGATTCTACGGTAAATAGAATTGCAACTTTTGCCGAGGATATTAAAACAACAGGCAGAACTCATAACCGTATTATTGTAATGGAGGTTTTTGGTCGTTATGCGGGACATACTGCTTTTCGCGCTGGAATAGCAGCAGATGTTGATGCAGTTCTTATTCCTGAAGTTCCGGTTGATTTTGATGCGCTGTATAAGGATTGTAAGGAAACTTTTATGACAAGGGTTTTAAATAGTGATGTTCGTGCTGGAACTTATTTGATTATTGTAGCTGAAGGCCTAAAGAATGCTAATGGCGAAGAGCTTTATGATGAGTCAGCTGGACTGGATACTTTTGGTCATAAAAAATTGGCAGGCGCTGGAAAGTATGTTCAGAATGAGCTTGAAAAAAGATTTAAGAACGATCCGGCGGTTAAACAATTTATGAAAGATTCTAAGATGTTTGTCGATGGTCTTTATGAATCTCCAGAAGTCCGCACAGTTGCTCCTGGCCATCTTGTTCGTTGTGGACACTCTTCTGCTTATGATGTTAATTTTGGAAAAGAAGTTGGAGCAGGCGCTGTTGTTCTTCTTCAGAATGGAAAAACAGGAGTTACTGTAGTAGGTATTAATGATGGAAAGGTTAAATATATTGACACCAGAAAAGCCATTGAACAAAGACATGTTGGCTTAGAACTTATATCTTTTCACGAGCATTTAGGCATAAACTTTGGCCGTACACCGAAGCAAGGTTATGCTCCAGAATTTGAAGAAAAGAAAGGTAAAGTAGATAGATATTTGAGTTTATAATATAAGTTTCTTATAATTAAAAAGGCTCTTGAAAAGAATTCAAGAGCCTTTTTAATTGTTTAAAATTAATTTCTTATCATGGAATAAAATGTTTTATTCGAAGAAGATGGTAGCTTATAGGGTCTAATAGGCTTATCTTGCAGAATATATGATAGAAGTTTGCCATATTTAACGAAGAGATTGTGAGCACTGCTAGCATCATCCTTCTTCCTATCTCCTCTCCTTTGCTTATATTTTCAAATATTTTATATAACATTAATATTGAGAATATTGCAATTATCATTTCTAGGTTTACAGCAAGTCTTACAGATTTTGAATGAGGAAGGCTCCCTAGTATTCCATATGCTACTACAAAGTAAAGCCAGAGATATGTTTCTTGCCATTTTATATTTTTTTTTGTTGGTATGTGAAAGAAATAGCCTATAAAAAGTAAAGTACTTATTGGAGCTAATAGTAAAAAGTCTATTATATATCTGTACCAAGGTCCTGATGAATACAACATGGCATAAGTATTTGAGTAGTTTGGATCTAGATGTGTCGCTAGTATTGCTTTTAGTCCAGCGATACAATTTTGAAAGCCACCAAGAACCACTAAGAAGCATACTCCAGATATTAAGATTGGAAGAGTTATAGTCCCTATTATGCTGGTTATTTGTATTTTTTCTTTGTGTTTTAAGTTGTAAAATATGTAGGCTAATAAAAAGAACGGTAGCAAAATGATTGCAGATTCTTTTATTAAGATAGCAAAAGAAAAGCTTAGCAAAAAGTAAATATATTCCCTTTTTTTCTTAGTTGTCAAAAAGTCTAGAAAAAGCCATATTGTTAATCCCCATGTTAAATTGACCGCGCTGTCTATAAGCCCTCTTCTGCTCATAGCAAGTGTTAATGGAGAAGACGCAAGCATTATAGTTGAAAATAGTGCTATATCTTTATTGAAATATTTCTTTATATAGTGGAAAAATATAAAAAGTAAGATTAGAAAACAAAAGAATGATATTTGCCCTAAAAGTAAATAATTTGGACCAAAGATTTTAAACAAGAGCGCTACTGGAAGTATGTACCCTATTCTAATTGGTGCTGGATGATATCGCGCCTCTTCATTGTTGGCATACCAGTCTATGAGCTTGTTAAAACCGTCTAGGCCAGTATTGCTTACTAAATCTCCATATTTAAAATAATATCCTTCGTCCGATTGCGCCCCATACATATTTTCTTCTAGCAGATTAGTAGCAGTAAAGAAAACTGATAGTGCAATCAGCATAATTATAATAGCTTGTTGTAATTTATTCATAATTTTATTTTAAATGATTTCTTTGTTTTTAAAAGATAAATAAAATATAAAATATGTTAAAGTTGGCACTAAGATGAATAAGACTCGATTTAAAGCAACATTTAAATGCCAAATAAGAGGCTCTGCTGTAGTAAGAAATCTAAATAATATTACAGATATAAATATGACAATTGTCGAAAGAAATATTTTATCTTTTGTTGTGTTTATTTGCTTTGTGTTTGTTGCTATTGCTATGATGCACACTATCCAGAATCCTCCCCAAGCAGGGTTTAGAATTACGTTATTTAATATAAATTTTCCTAAAATAGCACATCTGTTTACGTCTAGAACATGAGCTATAGATATACTTTTCTCTATTGGCAAGTTTTCGCCAAAGAATTTAAACGGTAGTATAAATTTAACTAATACTGTAGATGGGATTATAAGTAAGGTTCCAAAAAATATAGTAGAGATAGGAATCTTTTCTCCTTTGGCGCATTTGTTCATATTAGATAGCACCAATATAACTGTAATGATAAACGCCAGCGCTACTCCTTCATCTTTTGTGAAGCTAAGTGCTCCGATAAATAGTCCGGCTAATAAGCTGTATTTTCTTGATTTTGTCTCGTAAGTTTTTTTAATAAGCACTAGAGTTGCAAGCAAGTAATAGCCAGCAACTATATCTGAATATTGGCTTGTAGAATGAGTTATAAAGAAAGGTATGGATAATAAGAATATCCCAGCAAGAAAACTAATATTTCTTTTCAATTGCTCCGTTAAACTGCATACCAGAAGTCCAATAGTTGATGTTAAAAAAAGAATTGAAGTTACAATTGGCGTCATATTGTTTTCTTTTCCAGCGACTATCCATCCCCAAAGAACAGATAGCGATAATAGCCAGGGATGTTTGCTTTGCTCTGTGAGTATAAATATGTTTTTCCAGTGATGTCCTGATCTTAAAAGAAAGTTTGCCCTTAAGTTCCAGAAAGACCAAGCATCCCAGTCTCCAAAAGGACGGCACAAAGCAAGCATTATTGATAGCATAATAAGAGGATAAAATACTACAGTAAGCCTTATAAGATCTTTATAGATGGAGCTATCTTTAGCTATTTTTATTTTATTGAGGTGAATTCTTAGCATGAAAAGCAATATTACTGCTACAATATTTATAAGTAAAATATAGAAAGGCTTGATCTCATCAAAGAGCAGTATGCTGTAGAAGATTGTTTGAGATATTATTAAAAATCCTAATCCAATAGAGAGAAAGATATCTACAGTAGAAATGCTTTTGTTTTTGTTAGACAGAAGAGCAATTATTTGATATCCGACATAGAATGAAATAATGCTAGAAAGAGAATATATCATTTATTGCCTTTTTGTTTTATTAAAATAATCCCATTGTCGAGTTTCTTTATGGATTCAGCTTGGGATTCTTTAAGCATTCTTGATTCGTTTTTAGGGTTAAATAGCTTTAGAATCATAAATTGATGGTTTGATGCATTGAAATAATCTAGCAATGTTGGTGATAAAGCATACTGCGCAGATTGATATTCAGACATAGTTACTACATCTTCTCCTGCATTGGCAGATATCCTGTCTGTAATAAAACCAGCTTGTCTTATGTTTAATTCTTTTAGATATTTTTTAAGGCCATAATATGCATAGCCAACAGGAGGTATTTTAGCTTGTGCTGCAATAACATTTGTTATGTTACCAACATTTTTTATATGTGAGAATAAATTAAGACAAGTTAGTAAGGCAATAAGAAGTGTCAAAAATAGAGTTTTTATATTTTCTAAATTATTTTTTATTTTCATTTAAGGAATATATGCAACCGCAATATTTTTGTTTGTAAAAGTTTTCTTGTTTGGTGATTTGTGTCGCAAGATCTTGCCCTCCATCTTTACGCCAGTTAACATCCCAGAACAGGATTTTGCATTCTTGGGCCGCCGCTTTCCCAGCTCGGTTGACTTGTTCTAAATCTTTGTAGCGGGAAATACCCAAGCTTGTCGCAAAAAGTAGAATACTGTTTTCTTTGGCTTGTTGGGCGCTTTGTGTTAAGCGTAGGTTAAAGCATTGTTCGCACCTCTTACCTCTTTCCGGTTCGTTTTCAAGTCCTGCCACTTTTTCCATCCAGTTTTCTTGGTCGAAATCAGCATCTATAAACGAGACATTCTTTTTTTTGCAAAAGCCTATAATCTCTTTTTTTCTTATTTCGTATTCATTTTGAGGATATATGTTTGGATTATAAAAGAATACTGTAGGGATAATATTTGATTCTAGTAGGCGCTCTATTATTCCTCCAGAGCATGGAGCACAACAGCAATGTAGCAAGATTTTCTTCTCATCATTGGGAGCAATTAGGATGCTCATTCTCTACTTACCTTAATTGCCTGTCCAATATTGTCAATAATATCAGTTGCTATCATTGATGTTTTTGTTTTTTGTTTGGCTGCTATGTCGCCTGCTTTTCCGTGTATATAGACTCCAAATTTAGAAGCATCAAATGCAGATAAACCTTGCGCAATAAATGCTGCGATAATTCCAGTTAAGACATCTCCGCTTCCTGCTTTAGCCATACCAGTGTTGCCTGTTTTATTTATATAGGTTTTTCCTTCTTTTGAGGCAACAATAGTATTATTTCCTTTTAGAAGTAAAACACATTTATATTTTCTTGCAAAATCTAAAGATATTTTCTTTCTGTTTTTTTCGATCAGGGTTTTGCTAAGTCTAGTTAGCCTAGCCATCTCCCCCGGATGAGGCGTAAGTATTTTTTCACATAAGCTTTTCTTTAAAACAGTTTTATCTAGAGACGCGGCATTCAATGCATCTGCGTCTATAACAAGCGGTATTTTTGAGTTTTCGATAATTTCTAAAATAAGTTTTTGCGTGCTTTTATTCGTACTTAATCCTGGGCCTATAGCTAAACAGGTAAACTTTTTTATGTTTTCTTTTATTTGTTTTAGTGAGGATAAAGATAGGGTTTGCTCTTTTGTTTCTGTAAGCGGAAACGTCATGACTACGTTTGATATCTTTTTTTGTGCAGTTAAATTGAGACTTTTAGGTATGCCTAATGTTACAAGGCCAGCTCCTGCGCGTATTGCAGCTAAACTTGACAGGGCACCTGCACCAAGCATACTTCTAGACCCAGCCAAAATAAGAACATGGCCGAAGTTATTTTTGTGAACCTTTTTTTTATTCCGTAATAATTGCGTTGGCAACCGCATAGTTTTGAGTGTGTGAAAGTGACACCATAACTTTGGATTTAAAGTTCTTATCGTTGATTATGCAATAAGGTTTTCCACTTTCATCGTTTAGGATTTTTATATCTTTCCAACTAATATGTGATTTGTCTTTGAGGGCTTTGTATACCGCTTCTTTGGCGGCAAAGCGTGCAGCGAAATTTTGAGCAGGAAATTTATTTCTTTGAGCATATTCTATCTCTTCGTCAAGAAATACGTGTTTTAGAAAGTTATCGCCCCATCTATCAATAGCTTTTTTTATTCTTTGGACTTCTATTATGTCGGTGCCTATTCCTAAAACCATTTTATGCCTTTATGATAGAAGCCATTTCTTTGACCGCTTGTTTTAATCCAACAAATACTGCTCTTGCTATTATTGAATGCCCTATGTTTAATTCATTCATTCCAGGTATTTTTGCAATAGCTTTTGTGTTGTGGTATTTGAGACCATGACCAGCATTTACAATAAAGCCTAGACCAACAGCGTATTTAGTTATGTCTTTTATTTTTCTTAAATGGCTATTTCTTGATTTTTCTGTTTTTGCAAGATCATAACTACCTGTATGTATTTCTATTGATTCAGCCCCGGTTTCTCTAGCTTTTTTTATTTGCGATTTTACAGGATCAATAAATAGACTTACCTCTATGTTTTTCTTTTGCAACAATACAACAGCTTTTTTTATGCGGTTAAAATGTTTAATTATATCTAATCCGCCTTCAGTTGTTATTTCTTGTCTCTTTTCTGGGACTAAAGTTGCTTGCTCTGGCTTTATGTGACATGCGATATCGACAATTTCTTTTTCAATTGACATTTCAAGATTGAGTCTGGTTTTAACAGATTTTTTCAATCTTCTTATGTCGTTGTCGTTTATGTGTCGACGATCTTCTCTTAGGTGGGCAACTATACTATCTGCGCCAGCACGCTCAACAATTTTGGCGGCTTCGATAGGGTCTGGATCGAATTCTTTTCTAGCCTGTCTTAAGGTTGCTATATGATCTATGTTAACGCCGAGTTTAACCTTTGGCTTACCCTTCGGTACTCTCATTTCATTAATTCCCCGTTTACATATATCCAAGTAATTATAGCTAATCCTAAAGAAATTAATTTAAGAGTTAAATTGTTTGTAAGCCATTTTTTCATGATTGTATAATAGCCTTAGTTTTTTTTGGTTCTGAAACTAAAATGTCCTTTAAAAGTTTAACCAGCCTTTCGCGATTAACTATCGGTATAAATCTTCCGTCAGATGCGACTGATATCTCGCCACTTTCCTCAGATACGATAATAACAATTGTGTCGGTTTGTTCTGTAATGCCTAAAGCCGCTCTATGACGAGTACCTATTATCTTGCTAAAATTTGGATTATCAGATAGCGGGAATAAACATGATGCAGCAACTATTCTGTCTCCCCTCATTATTATTCCACCGTCATGAAGAGGAGCTTGAGTATTAAAAATGCTTTGAATGAGCTCAGAAGATATTTTTGCGTTTATTTGAACGCCGCTTTCTATATATGCTTTAAGTTTTGCCTCTCTTTCGATTGCAATTAAACAGCCTGTTTTTTTGCGAGATAATTTAAAGGCTGCTGATGTAATCTCTTCTATGATTTCAACTACTGCAGATTCTTCTAGTCCAAAGGAGAAAATATGATGTTGTCCTAAGTGAGCAAGGCCCTGTCGTAATTCTTGTTGAAAAATTATCATAAATGCAATAACTGATATTGCAAAGAATTTAGTTAAGAGCCAATTTAGAATATCAAAGCCTAATATTTGCGATGCAAGAAAAGCTAAAAGCAAGTATGTTATACCGCGAAAAACCTGAAATGCGCGAGTGCCCTCAAAGAAAACTAATATTCTGTAGAATGCAATCCAAAGAACAGCTATTTCTAAGATAGGTTTTATGATTCCCCAAATAAAAAATGACATACGTTTAGAATCTTTCGTTTATTATTGCATCAGTTAAAGTAATAGCTTCTTTTATTTGTTTAATATCGTGAACACGAATAATGTGAGCGCCTCTTAGTATACTAGCACAAACAGAAGACACTGTTCCTGTTAGACGATTTTTTACGTCTTTATCTAACACTTTACCAATAAAAGATTTGCGGGATGTTCCGACAAGAATAGGCTGTTTTAAAATACTGAACGAATCAAGGCGATTTATTATCTCTAAATTATTTTCAACGGTTTTCCCAAAACCAATTCCTGGATCAACTATTATCTTATCTCTTTTTATGCCAATTTCCAAGCAATTTTCTATAGATTTTCTTAATAAATTGATGATTTCGGTAATTAAGTTGCTATATTTTACGTTTTTTTGCATATTTTGAGGATTTCCCTTGATATGCATAAGAACTATTGAGGCATTGTGACTTTTAACCATCCTAAGCAATCCCTTGTTAAGAGATGTTCCCATTATATTATTTACAATAGTAGCACCATTATCCAGCGCTCTTTTTGCAACTTCTGTTTTGTATGTATCAACAGAAATAGGAACTTTTGTGGTTTTAGATAGCCTTTCTATTACAGGAATGACTCTTTTTATTTCTTCTTTAACAGATATTTTACTTGCACCTGGCTTAGTCGATTCGCCACCAATATCTATTATATCTGCCCCATCTTTTATTAGCTTTTTTGCTTTTAATATTGCTTTGTTTTTTATATAACAACCATCTCCGCTAAATGAATCAGGCGTAACATTTAAAATGCCCATTATTTTTGTGTGTTCGCCTAGCTCGATTTTATATTCACCGGCTTTGATTATATATTTTTTACGCAATATTTTCTTCACTGTTTTCTTCGTCTTTGTTGTCTTGTGTTTCTTTTTTGGATTCTTTAGATAGTCCAAGCAAAATTTTTGCCTCATAAATATCAATAATTTCTTTTTCTATAAGCGATGCTGCAATTTTGTCTAAATCTTTTTCGTTGTCTGTTAAAATCTTTTTTGCTCTTAGATATGCTTCGTCTACCAGACTTCGAATCTCTTCATCTATTTGTTTTGCGGTATCGTCGCTATATTCCTTGTTCTCCATAAGGTCGCGTCCAAGAAATTTTAAAGATTCGTTTTTGCCATATGTTAAAGGACCCATTTTACTGCTCATTCCATATACGCAAACCATTCTTTTTGAGATTTCTGTTACTTTTTCAAGGTCATTTGATACCCCAGTTGAAGTATCTCCAATGTGAATTTCTTCAGCAACTAGACCACCTAAAAGAACAGTAAGCTGACCTTTTAGTTCTTTTGTGTTTAGATAATGCTTGTCTTCTGTCGGAGGTGTTAGAGTGTATCCTCCAGCCATGCCACGAGGAATAATTGATATTTTTGTAAACGTGTCAACCTCATCAATTAAAAGAGATAAAAGAGCATGTCCTGCTTCGTGATATGCCGTCATCTCTTTTTCTTTTTTAGAGATTGATCTGCTTTTTTTCTCAGGTCCCATTGTTACTCTTTCAACAGCCATTAAGAAATCTTCTTGATCCACACCTGCTTTGTCTTTCCTTGCAGCCAGAAGAGCAGCTTCATTACATACATTAGCAAGATCAGCTCCAGAGAAATATACTGTTTGCTGCGCAATTTTTCTTAGGTCAACATTGGTAGCTAATTTTATGTTTGTAGAATGAACTTTTAGTATGCCTTCGCGTCCATCTATATCTGGCAATGCGACAACAACTTGACGATCAAATCTTCCTGGTCTTAGAAGAGCGGGATCTAAGGTGTCAGGTCTATTTGTTGCAGCAATTAATATAAGACCGGCTGAGGTTGAGAAGCCGTCCATTTCAACTAAAAGCGCATTTAATGTTTGTTCTCTTTCATCGTTGCCTCCACCTACTCCTGAAAAGCGAAGCCTTCCGACAGCATCAATCTCGTCGATAAATATTATTGCACCCTTACCTGATGCTTTTGATGCCTTTCTCCCTTTTTCAAATAAATCTCTTACACGAGATGCTCCTACGCCAACAAACATCTCAACAAAGTCAGATCCGCTTAAAGAGAAAAACGGAACATCTGCTTCGCCTGCGACAGCTTTAGCTAAAAGAGTTTTTCCTGTTCCGGGACGACCTATAAGCAGAACGCCTTTTGGGATCTTTCCGCCTAATTTCTCAAATTTCTTAGGCTCTTTTAAGAACTCTATTATTTCTTGTAGCTCTTCCTTTGCTTCATCAACTCCAGCAACGTTTTTAAATGTTATCTTATTATCTTTCGTGTTTAGTTGTGCCTTTGATTTTCCAAAGGACCAAATTTTGTTCCCTACTTGCGATCCTCTATGAGATATAAACCATATGAAGAAAATTATTAAAACTATTGGCATAAAAGAAAAGAACATCTGGCTCCAGAATGTTTGCGCAGGGGTGACAGAGAAATCAGATACATTTTCTCTTATTATTTCTAAAATTTTGTCATCTTCTTTAGGTATGAGAAGAGAAAAAGATGTTCCATCCTTTAGAGCTCCACGAAGAGTGTTTTCAGTGCTTTCTACTAATTCTAAACTTGTTATCTCGTTTGTTTCTTTATTGTTTGATAGTATTGAGTAAAATTCACTGTATGTGAATTGTTTAGTAGCATTTATGGATGTCATTGTTTCTGTTTGACTCATCATAATGAGTACAATAAACCCTAATATTATCCAAAATATCCAATTATTCTTTTGATTTTTACTATTCTTTTTAGATGGATGTCCTTTTTTAGGTTTTCTCATGTTTGAGTTATTTAGACTAGATTTCTTATGTGAATTATTGTCAGGCATGTATTCTCCTACTTATAGAAGTATTAATAATTTTTAACTAATAGATTATAGCTAAACTAAATATTTAATCAATATGAATTTGAATCTAACAGCAGATGGTCAATGTTCCAGAAGATTTCTCTACAGATATGTTTTTGGGCAGAGATACAACTGACTTGTCTGGCCTTACTTGCATTAGGCTTTCAATTTCTTTTATGTGTGAGAGCGTAATAGCGTTCATGCTCCCCTTTATTCTCAGAATACTTAAACGAAGTACCATTTTCTTTATTGCTGGTGGTTGTTTTATTAAAGATTTGAGATCTATTCTAATTGCTTTATTTTTTGTATTTATTTTAAATGAACTAATTTTATTTAAAACTTTACGGGCTTTATCTTCGATATATAAATAATCTGCTGAAGAATTTTCGCATATGCCTAGAAGCACATCTTCTATGTTTTTATTGTATTTGTTTTTAAGGAGCGGCAATAGATCGTGTCGTATCTTATTTCTAAAGAATTTCTTTTGTTTGTTTGTGGGATCTTCGATGTTGGATAGTTTGTTTTTTTTAATGTAAGATTCAATTTCTTTTCTTTTTACATTAAGCAATGGACGGATAAAGGTGCATCCACCAATTGTTCTTTTAGACAGTATTCCTGAAAGTCCCTGGAGCCCTGCTCCACGCAAGATTCTCATAAGAACGGTTTCAGCTAGATCATTTTCATTATGAGCCAGCATGACACTATTAGCCTTACTTTTTTTTGCTAATTTTATAAAAAAGTCAAATCTTTTTTCTCTGGCTTTTTCTTCAACAGATCCTTTTTTGATAGATTGTGCATTATTCCAGGTTTTAGATGAAAACTTTAAATTTAATTTCTTTGCAAAGTTTTCTACAAATTTTTGGTCTCTTGCAGAGGTTTTTCTTAAATTATGATTGAAGTGAGCTACGTGGAGTTTTATTCCGTACTTATATTGC
>JAVCCJ010000103.1 GCA_030765585.1 Candidatus Zapsychrus exili
ATTTGATATGTTTAAGATATATCCGACGTGTGAGTTTGAAAAGTTAGAAGGCGCAAAGGGTATTATGATGGATGATATTGTTGCTGGAATCTATGCAAATATTACAATACAAATTGCTATTCGTCTTGCAGGAATAGTTTAAAGGTAGGAGCTAGGTCTTAGGCCTAGATACTAAAATACAAAATAATATTTTTTATGGGGGCTGTCCTTATTGGGCTGTCCCCATTATATTCTTTAAAATATAAAAACAAATTATTTAGACTAATGGAAATTTCTCTATTTCTTCGTATATAGGACCTTTATTGGTTAGTGTACTTTTATAAAGTATGATATTATTTACTATCTCGGTATGTTTTTTAAAAGATTTGTAAGTTTCAAGACCTCGTTCTAATATTTTAATGTTTTTAAAATATTTTACTCTTCCTATCGTTATGTGAGGATTAAAAGCTCGCGCCCCTCTTTCAAGACCTATTTTTTCTAGTTCGTCCTCTAGTGATAAAGCCAAATTCTTTATTCTCTCGTCAATATCTTTTAATCCAGTCCAAACTATTCTTGGATTTCTTGTATTGGGAAATGCGCCTACAGAATCAATCTCTACATTTATAGAATGTGTTTTTTCCAATATATTTTCAATGGAGAGCGCTATAGGTTTTATTTTATCTGCCGAGATATCTCCTAAGAATTTAAGTGTCAGATGTACGTTCTCTGGTTTAATCCACTTAACATTACAATCAAGTTTTTTAAGATTGTTTATAATTTCAGAGATTATTGTTTGAGTCTGAATATTAAGCGGTAAGGCTATAAATGTTCTTATAGTTTTGTTCACGATTATAAGAATTCTAGTAGGGTTTTAAGGGTAAAATTCACAGTCTGATTTTTTATATTTTTTCTTTTTGCATTTGGGGACAGTCCGCAAGGGACAGTCCCCAAAATCTTAAAGCAAATACAATCAAACTTTGTTGAAATAGCAATATACACAAGTCCAATAGGCTTTGTTTTGGTCGCACCAGTTGGTCCTGCTATACCTGTGATGCCAATTCCGAAATCTGTTTTAAATAGTTTTCTTACCTGTTCTGCCATTTTAATTGCAATATTTTCATCTACTGTTCCATACTTTGCAATAGTTTCTTTTGGGATCTTTAGTAGTTTGATCTTAGCTTCATTGCTATATACCACAAGTCCAAGTTTTAAGAATTGAGAACTGCCCGGAATATCAGTAAGCCTACTTGACAAAAGTCCGCCTGTGCAAGATTCTGCGATTGATATGGTTTTTTTAGCTTGAATGAGTAGTTTTGCGACCTTTTCTTCTATTTTCATGAATTTAGTATAGCCTTATATAAACTTCTTTACAAGTAATAAGATTTGGAGTATATAATGTTAATAATATTAATTTATATATAAGAAAAATTTGCTTTTTTTATAATAATATGACATACTTACTTTGCTTGCTGTAACAGGCAAGAGAAATTAACTTACCTGCAATTCCTCTATAAAAACAGCCACGGTATAGGGAAAAGAAAAGTACATTTCGTTTAGAAGTATAATGTATTCATATTAAAAGAGTTACGTTACCATGGCTACTTACAGAAATAACAATATACTAAGAAAAATCTTATCTTGTACAATAATATTTGCTTTATTTATTTGCAATATTGGACTTGTAAGTCCTTCTTTTGCGCAAACTGCTTTAAATGTAGCAAGTACAGAAGCAATCTTGCCTTTAAGCCCTCAATTTAATCCTATTTTAATCAAAGGAATAACTCCGAATGTGGATAATCCTCTAGAGTTTAATTTTATCATTGATACTGGCGATATAGATGTAAAAGGCGAGGCTCTTGAAAGCGAATCAATGAAATTAGTTAAATATTTTCTCTCTGCCTTAACCGTTCCTCAAGAAGATTTGTGGGTTAACCTTACGCCAGGCGAAGAAGACAGGATAGTTTCAGAGAAATTGGGTCAGACTGATATGGGTCGCGATCTTTTGAGTCAAGATTATATTTTAAAGCAATTATCAGCTTCTTTGTTTTATCCAAAGTCAGAAATAGGAAAGAAATTTTGGGATAGAATCTACAGCGAAGTAAACAGCAAATATGGTTCTGTGGACATTCCAATAGATACTTTAAGTAAGGTATGGATTGTGCCAGAAAATGCAACTGTATATGAACATAATGGCTCTGCATTTGTAGTTGAATCGCATTTAAAGGTAATACTAGAAGATGAATACTTAAATGGCAATCAAGTTAATATTGTTAAAAATAAATTATCAGTTCAAATTATTAAAGAAATTATTATCCCAGAGATAGAAAATCAAGTAAATGTGGGAAAGAGTTTTGCAAAGCTTCGTCAAATATATAATTCTATGATTTTAGCAACTTGGTATAAACAAAAATTAAAAGAATCAATTAAAGTTTATGGTAGAAAATCTTTACTTGGTGAAATTTATGTAGATAAGAATAAGATTAAAGGCATTGATATAGAAGACAAAGATATTGCAAAGAAAATATATAATCAGTATTTAGAGTCTTTTAGACGAGGTGCTTATAATTATATCTCAGAGGAGTACGATTCGGAGACTAAAGAAGTTGTTCCGCGCAAATATTTCTCAGGTGGGGTTGTCGGTGTTAAAGAAGTCAGGGGAATAGCAGATGAAGCAATGTTGACGGGCGCACAAAAAGATATACTTCCAGATGGAAATAAAGAATTTTCAATAACAGTTCGTTTAGCTGAAGAAAAAGAGCAAAAAGACAATGCAATGGTGGGTATTTTTGGTAGCAGTAAAAAACAAGATTCTGACGATCCAAATAGGGTAAAAATAACTACTAAAGATTTGGAAGAAGCAGAAGATATAATAAGAGTTGAAAGTCCAAAACAAGTTATGCAATTGATGGATAGTGAGCTTAAAAAGATTAATTACACAGGAGAAATGGCAGGCATATTTGGAAATTTTTCTAATAAAAATTTGGTATTTGATGGGGATATAGCATATATGAATGAAATTGTCACTTCTTCAAAAGTGCCAAATATAGCTATTTATAGTGAGGGTTTTGATGAAATAGGAATATACGAACATGATGAATTTTTTGGGGTAGGGTTTGCAGTAAATGAGGCCACAGGCGAGTTAGGTATATTTACAGCACCATTTAGTAAAATTCAAGATTTTATAATATTTGATAAAAATAGAGTTTTGTTTGTTCCTGATAATGACAAACTTATAATAGATCAGTCTTGGGGGTATTTATTACCTAAAAAAGCAAGAGATGAGCTTTTTGATGGAAAAGTGCCATCGCAGATTACAAAAGAAGATATAAAGGAAGTTGTGTTAAAAAGTAAGATAACAAGAAAAGCGCAAGGTTTTTCTGGGGTGGAGTTCTCAAAAAGGTCAGATACGAAAATAATAGTTTTAGAAATTCCTTTAAAATTTGGAATAATTTCAACTCCTAAACAATATAGATGGTATAAAGGTTTCTTTTTAAATAGTTTGTCAAATAATTTTGCTAAGGCAGGAGAGTTGAATTTGACATCCACTATACATACTCATTCAAGATATAAGATTAAAAATTTAATTGAAGATCCTATTCTTAGCAAGATAGTGCCTAGGCACTACAATGAAAATGAATTTTTATTATTTAATAGTCCAGGAGATATTTTAAAATTATATGCTATGTATGATAATGTTGCGAAGCTATCAAAGTATTATTATGGTGATAGCGATAAGATAGAGGCAACTACGCCATACTCTATGGTATACGCTCATGATAAAGAAAGACCAATAGGATTGGGAACTTTTATGATGGATGTGCTTTCAGATGAAGAATATGATAAGTTTGAAGATATAACTATAGAAGCAGAAAGAGAGTTTCGCAATACAACAGGACATTACGATGTTGATAAGGTGAAACTCTTTCTTGATTGGATTAGCAACCCAAAATTTTCAGTATTTAATAATCTCCCAATTGGAATTCGTGATTTTGCCATGACTTCATCAATAGTGAACAATATGGCTTCAAGTTTGGATTTATATAAATTTTCTGTTGAATTGTTAAATAAGAATAAAAAAGTTGGTGGCATAGACTTAAATGCTAATTTGCTTGATTTAGATATAAAAATAGATAAAAATGGCGTTCCTTTGCCTTTAAATAAACAAAATATTGATAATATTAGTAATATTGATGGTTTTTTTCCTATTATTATAAATATTGAAATGATTACTCCCTTGCATATACCTGCTTTACTCGGTTTCTCTGCCAATAAAGAGAATAGCGATTCCTCAAAAATTACCTAAAATACATAAAAACAAGTTATTTTCTCATATTTTTTAAGACTTCCTAAGGGTTTTTGTGTCCTCATTCTTAAGGTATTCTCGTCGACAAAGTCATTATTTTCTTCTTTGAAAAGAAAGCGTTTTCTTGTAAATGCTTTTAAGGGGGTGTTTTGGCGAATTGATATTGTATACTTTCATTGTAGATAAAAAATAGTTCTTTATAAATTTTATTGGTAATACGAAAAGGCAAACCATTTCCGTTATGAATGTTGGCGGACTCGCAAAGATTGGTGGCGGGCGTAATGATGGGGCGCAAAGTTATAGGGTCCTTGATAAGGAAAAGCCTGACTGCCGAACTTACTAGATTTACTCATTTTAGGCAAAAAGTTAGCGTTTATTCTTATCTTTAAAAAAGAATAAGCGCTTTTTTAATGGGCTCTAAGGGAGAAACATGAGAAACAAGAGCTTTTTAAAGAAAATAACTAAAATAATTGCAATTTTTGTAATTTTTGCTTTTACTACCCAACCTGTTTTAGCTCAATTTGCAATGACAGATATAAATCTTCCAACTGTTGGGACCATGATAGGTTTAAGCCAAGGTTTTAATCCAGCTGTGATAAAGGGTCTAAAAATGTTTAAAGATGACCCTTTTAGGTTTGATTTCCTTGTTGATCGCGGAGATTCAGGACTTTTTGAAGAAGGTTTAAAAGAGGAATCCACAAAACTTATTAAGTATTTCTTAGCTTCATTAACAGTTCCTGAAGAAGATTTGTGGGTCAATTTATCTCCACATGAAAAAAATCGCATAATACCTGATGCCTTTGGCGTAACTGAGATGGGGCGCGATCTTTTAAGCCAGGACTATATTCTAAAGCAAATAACATCATCTTTAATGTATCCTGAAGATGCAAAAGGAAAAGCATTCTGGAATAAGATATATGAGAAGGCGTATAAGCTTTACGGCACAACAGATGTTGATGTAGAGACATTTAATAAGGTTTGGATTGTTCCTGAAAATGCTCTTGTTTATGAGAATGGAGATAGGGCGTTCGTTGTTGAAAGTAAATTGAAGGTTATGCTTGAAGAAGATTATTTTGCAATGAAAGAAGGAGCAAAATTGGAGCAAAAAGAGCAAGTTCAAAAAGATATACAAGTTTCAAATGCTGAGATGTCAACCCAGATGATAAGAGAAATGATAATTCCTGAAATTGAACGTGAAGTAAATGAAGGAGAAAATTTTGCTAATCTTCGTCAGATATATAATTCAATGATATTAGCTGCCTGGTTTAAGCGTACTTTAAAGGAAAGTATATTAGGCAAGATATATATGGATCAAAACAAAACTGTTGGCGTTGATGTAGAAGATAAGCAGATTAAAGAAAAGATATATAATCAATACCTGCAGGCATTTGAACAAGGGGTTTATAATTATATAAGAGAAGAATACGATCCAAAGACTCAAGAGATTGTTCCAAAGAGATATTTCTCAGGTGGATTTGCGCGTCCTAATTTTGATGAAGCTCTTATGACAACAAAAGATGCTTCTTTTTCAGAGGTTGTTGATTATAGTGGCATGATGGTAATGAAGACTAACCTTGCTGTTGGTTCTCCTCCAAAAGACAATACTGTTCTTGCGGGTGCGCCAGACACGGATGAGGCAATGGTAGTAGACGGTGAGGTAAATGGAGAAGTTGAAGTTGGTGTTAACCGTAAAACGCCTAGTCGTAGAGTATCTAGTAGAAACAAGTCAGCAAAAGAAATTAAGGGAAAGAGTACTGGGGAAATGGTAACAAATTCTGCAAAATCACAAGCAAAATCTTCTCAAAGTAATTTTAGGTCGTTAATTTCAATTACAGCCGGATTAAATAACTCATCTTTTACAGATTCAGATTTTAGAGATGCTTTAAACTCTTTGCAAAGCGTAGTAGATTTAGCGTCGAATGAGGTTGTGAATTTAAGTCAAGCTATAAATCCAAGCAATACTTATTCTGATAATATTATTTCAGTTAATTCTCAAGTAAATAGTTTTAATGAAGCTATATCTGGCGCAAGAAAACTTAGTTTTCAGTCTGGTGAAAACAGGACAAATTCCCTAAGAAAGGCTGTTCAAGAGGGAGTAAATTTAGCTTCGAGTTTAAGAACAAAGTTTGATAAAACAGAAGTGTCGGAAACATTAGATGCGACTATTAGTAAATATTCTATTGAAGCAGTTGTTACTAGTCTTAATACATTTGCTATTGAATTTAACGCAGAAAACCTTTTAGTTGCAAATAATATTTTAGAAACAGTAGAGATTACTGCTGTTGGTTTAGGCGCTATGGAGGAAGGACTTAGCGCCCTTGGTCAAGAAAAAATAAATGCGATCTTTAATGTCGCTGTTGATAATGATTTTAATTCATTGTCTTCTATGATTCTTGATTTGGATCAAAAAAGTCCTTTGCGTCTTGACGCAACTAAAAAGCTTAAAGCAAAGGCAAAGGCAAAAGATAATAAAGAGCAGGCTTCTAAGAAAGAGTCAGATTCTGTTACTGCTAAGGTTGAGGATAAGGCAATGGTTGCAGATAAGAATGTTGGTGGTATTGACTTAAATCCAGAGATGTTGGATTTAAGAACTAGAGGAGATAGTTTTGAGTTTGATTTACCAACAAATATAGAAGAGCTTGAGAAAATGAATATACCAGGTCTTACTCCTGTAATATTTGATATTGTTCCAGCAAGCAGCTTGCAAATCTTTTTAGGTATAAATAGTACTGAAGATATACAAAGGGATCAAGATTTGGCAAGCGCAAAGGAAGATTTGACAAGTCAATAATAAAGATATTTTCGCTAAGCCACGGATAACGCCTCATTTGCAGTTTTGCAGATGGGGCGTTTTTAATG
>JAVCCJ010000044.1 GCA_030765585.1 Candidatus Zapsychrus exili
AAATCCGCAAGAGGTTAAAACTGATAAGACAGTAGATGATATGTCAGCTGATATAAAAAGCGAAGAGGAAGTGACTACGGCAGGTCAAGGAGCTACTTATATATCCGAATCTCTTTTGACGGCGATAAAGTCTCTTGAAAACAACCAAGGCGGAGTTGTATATCTTACTACGGGAGATAATATACCTGATCCTTATGCAAATAAAAATGTTGATCAACTTGATACGACATATAGAGAAAGTTTAAGAAAGCAATTTAGAGAAGAAATCGTTCCTGCTTTAGATCAGGCATCTTTAAAAACAGACGGCGTAGAGGTGGTTATTGTATTGCAGGATTCGGATGAAGATTCTTATTTTACTGAGCTAATTAAAGAGTATATAGATGAATACCAGACAGAAGGGCTTAGGCCACGTATTCATCTTAAATATTCTGCAAAAGATGAAACGGCTTTAAGTATGTTTAATTTCTTAAAAGAAACAACAGATTTTGATAACGTTCTTAGTCTTTCTGATGAAAAGAATTATGAAGGTGTTTCTGTGAATATGATGGACGTTAAAGGGAATGTAGTCTCTTCCTATGATCTTAAGGGTGGTAAAACAGATGTTTCAAGTAGTGAAAAATATGAGCCGTCAGGAGAGTACGATGGTTATGTTTATAAAAAAGGAAGTGATTTTATATTGCCAAAATCAAGCAAAGAAGCAATAAGTCGCAAAATAGATTTAAAGGCAAAAGATATTCCTGTAGCTTTAGATGCGGCTGATGCTAATGCAGATATTGTTTATCAAGTAGATATTAGCGGAAGTATGAAAACTAATTTTGACAGCGTAAAAGACATATTAGTTCAGCTTATTAAAAAGACAAACGTTCGTGGCATTATGTTTTTCAATTCTACTAGTGTATGGGTTACGGGAAGTAAGGAAGAGATGATAAATCAATTAAAAGATATTGAATCAGAAGGTTTCACTAATGGAGATGTGGCAACAGAAAAAACCATAGAACACATAGCAAATGATATTAAGAGATCTGTTGATGAAAACGGGAACGAGGTTAAACTCAAATATGTCAACGTATCAGATCTATTTTATAATGGAAAGTCAAAAGATTATGTTGAGTTTTTTAATAAATTGAATGGCAAAAATGTTGAGCTAGAATACGTAGCCATAGGCTCCGCCTATCAAGATATTGCAAATACCATTAAACCAGAAATTTTAAATCCAATTGAAGTTTTTAAGAGAGAAGATATACCAGCAAGCGTTAAAAATGTTTATTTAGCTGCTGCTGTAAATGGAAGCAATGGATACAAGTCTTTTCCTGTTCATCAACCAGGTAAAGAAATGAATAATTTGTACGAATCATTTGTTGTTTATTTTAACAATCTTTTAAAGGGAAGCGCAGAGTTGCCTAATTATTATGATTTGATAGATGAAGTTATAGTAACAGAACAATATTCTGGAGAATTTGATTGGCTAAGTAGCACAGAAATTGTTAGAGGTAGTTTATATAATTACGAGCAGGGAAAAGATAATAAGGGAAAAGAAAAGAAATATATTACGAAGCTTGTTAAAGCGGGTTATATAGAGAAGGTAAAAGCAGAAAACGGACGATATGTTGGAAGATTTCCAGACAAGTTTTCAAACATAGACCCTGATGACTTAAGCATAATGCAGCTTCAAGGAGTTAATGAACTTACGAAAAAGATGATTTATGGCAAGTTAAAAAAGATATATGAAATGCATAGAAGCGTTGAAAAGAATTATAAAGTTATAGATATATATAAAACTGTTCAGACCTTGCGTGATACAGTAAGTCATCATAAAGAGCTAGGGTATAGCATAAAAGGTATAAGCTGGTCTAGTACTGGAAAATATATTATGCCTATATCTAATATAAGCGATGAAGATTTAGCAAAGTTTATATCTGGACTAGTTGAAGAGGGATATAAGGAAATTGAACTTCATTCTACAGCTCCTAAATCTGATACATTCGAAATGTTTCCTGGAAAACAGGATATTGTTTCAAATATAAATTTATTTAGTGAAAAAGAAAAAGACACAGAACAAAAAGATGGTGCAATGATAACTGAAAGCCTTAAGCCAGATAAGGTTGGTGGCATTGACTTAAATCCGACGCATATGAGATTAAAAGTTCGTGGTCAAGAGATTGAATTCGATAAAATTACTGATATGCAGAAGTTAGATTTGCAAAATATTGAAGGATTAACCCCATATATATTTAATATCACCCCGATTGGTAATGTTAATGACTTAATTGGATTCTTAGATGGAGAAGACGTTAAAGAATCTTCTTAAGAAGATGAGCCTATTAGCTAGTTAACCCTCAAATTAGTTTATTTTGAGCCCCTCAAAAAAAATTCTTGCCAAAATTTAATAAAAGGAATAAGATAAATCAATTGTAAGAAACCTACTACGATAAGGAGATAGACGTTTTGAATGCCTTAATTGTATTACATTATAAAATTTGAAGGGCAACTTTTAAGTATCACTTAAGAGTTGCCCTTTTTCTTTGTGTGGAAATTGAGGCTAGTAACATTATCGATTAAAAGAATTTTCAATTCAATCAACACAACGGGAGAGGAGAAATCAATGAAGAGATTTTTAGACGTTCACACAGAAGAGATCATGGCAGGTAAAGAAGAAACAGTGTTACATTCAGATGCAAACAGGGCATGTTTAGTTATTTGCGCATATGATTCAATGAAGAAAATTGGTGGACTTGCACATGCTATGTTTTTATCTGGTAGGCACGAGAGGAAAATGAATTCTTCTATAATTTTAGATGCTGATCACGCAATAGATGAAATGTTAAAAGACATGGAGCTTCTTGGGGCAGAGAGAGATAATATAGAAGTAAAGTTAGTTACTGGCGAAAATGTTACACACGAAGAAAACGATCCAGTATATAACGAAGCTCTTACAGGAGCTTTTGATATTTTAAAAAGAAAACATGTTAGATGTCAGGAGAGCACACTTTCAGATGTTGGAGATAAACATGTAACTTTTGACGTAGGATCAGGCGCAATATCGTATGAATAAATATTAATGATTAGTATTTGCTTAAGAGGCAAATGAAATTTTGTGTTTATTAAAAATGGGAGGAGTATTGTAAGATGGATGTAAAATTAAAACGCAACATTGTTCTAGTTGGACATGCCCATTGTGGCAAAACTTCGCTAACAGAAAGTCTGCTTTTTGCAAGCGGGGCTACGTCGCGAAAAGGCGATGTAATGGCTGGCAATTCTTTAAGTGATTTTAATGATGATGAAAAAGAGAGAACTATTTCTATAAATGCAAGCTACTTTAATTTTACCTATAATAATCATGAGATTCATTTAATTGACGCTCCTGGGTATATGGACTTTGTGGGAGATACTGTATCATCTTTAAGAGCAGCTGATGCAGCTGTTGTTGTAGTTGATGCTACATCTGGCGTTGAGGTTGGAACTGAAGATGTTTGGGGTAGGCTAGACATACTTGGCATGCCAAGACTTATTTTTATAAATAAGTCGGAAAAAGATAATGCAAATGTAGATGAGACTATTAAATCTATTAGAGAGCAACTTTCAAAAAAAGCAGTTAAAGTAGATTTGGATTGTTCTGATCTAATTGAAGCTGTGGCTGAAACAGATGATGTTTTACTTGAGAAATATCTAAATGATGGAGAGCTTTCAAAAGAAGAGGTTGAAGTTGCGCTTAAAAAAGCTGTAATAGAGGGAAAGATATTTCCTATATTAACAGGAAGTGCGCTTAAAGATCAGGGTGTAAAAGAGCTATTAGACGCTATTGTATCTGACTTACCATCCCCAGTAGAAAGAAGACCATTTGTAAGCAAGGATTCAACCGAAGAAGAAGTAAAAGAGATCTTACCTTCGGAAGAAGGTCCATTTGCAGGGTTTATATTTAAGTCGCTTTTTGATCCGCATTTAGGACATATTTCTTTGATGCGTGTTGTTAAAGGTTCTGTTGGGGGAAATACAGATCTTTATAATACTAGGGTAGGCGGGAAAGAGCACATAAGCGGCATAAGCGTTTTAAACGGAAAAGAACAATCTTTTATACCTCAGGCAACTTGTGGAGATATAGTTGCTCTAACAAAGCTTAAGCATGCTCATGTTTCTGATACTCTTTGTGATGCGAAAGACAAGATCGCAGTAAGGCCTATTTTGTTTCCTGAGCCATCTATCTCAGCATCAATTAAGCCAAAAACAAGGGCTGATGAAGAAAAAATATCGACAGCCTTACATAGATTGTGCGAAGAAGATCATACTTTTCAATCTCAAAGAAATGAAGAGACGCATGAGCTTATTGTTTCTGGCATAGGAGATCTTCACCTTAAAGTTCTTTTAGAGAGAATGAAGAGTCGCTACCACGTTGAGGTTGAGATGGGCAGACCAAAGGTTTCTTATAGAGAAGCTATAACAAAACCAGCACGTGCAAGACATAAATACAAAAAGCAATCTGGAGGTAAAGGACAATATGGAGATGTTGAGCTTGCAATAGAACCTTTGCCAAGAGATGGAGAAACTGATTATGAATTTGTAAATAAAATTTTTGGAGGAGCGATTCCGAAGAATTTTATTCCATCAATTGAAAAAGGCGTTCAAAGAACTCTTAAAGAAGGTGTATTAGCTGGATATCCATTAAACTATGTTAAAACTAGCGTTGTTGATGGTTCGTATCATGATGTTGATTCATCTGATATGGCTTTTCAGCTTGCATCTTGGATGGCTATGAAGGAAGCTATTAAGGCCGCCAATCCTGTATTGCTTGAACCTATAATGGAGGCAACTATTGTTATTCCAGATGAATTTATAGGTAATATTTCAGGAGATATAAGCTCAAAACGTGGTCGGATGATGGGTTCAGAGGCAAGAGGAAAGAATCAGGTTTTAAAGGCCCACGTTCCTTTGGCTGAGATGTTTACTTATACAAGTGATCTTCGTTCGATAACGGGCGGAAGAGGAAGTTATTCTATGAAAACATCGCATTATGAACAAGCGCCTCAGAAAATTACAGAGCAGGTAATAGCAAGAAGACAACAAGAAAAAGAAGCAGTACATGCGTAAGGCAAGATTTAAGGTAAGGGGTAAGGTATCAGGGGTAAGGCTTAAGTGTTTAAAGTGAAGATAAAGATTAAATGAATCATATAAAATAAAAAATTAAAACTTTAAGTTAATATTTTATTTTTTGTTTTAGTTTCTTCTTGAACCTTACGTCTTATCCCTTTTTTTTCATATTCCACTTTGATTTAAACGCTCTATGTGTTATAAAATAATACATATACTTTTAACTATTAGGAAGATACCAAAATGTTTAATAAGCTTAATCAAATATTTAATAGAAAAGACTTAAAAATCCAGGCGAATAAAGGCTATAGCATTTTAGTTGTCGAAGATAACGAAGTTGATAGAAAAATAATACATAGAACCCTAGAATCCAAGGGATATAATGTTTTGATTGCTGAAAATGGCGCAATAGGACTTAAAATGGCGAAAGAACATAAGCCTAATTTGGTTTTATTGGATTGTGAAATGCCTGTTATGGATGGAAAAGAAATGTGTCGTCGTCTGAAAGAAGATGAAGATATAAGCAAAATACCCGTTGTCTTCTTGACTGGTTTAACAACACCAAAAAATATTATAGACTGTTTTGATTTAGAGCTAGAGAACTATCTTTCCAAACCTGTTAAACCAGGACTGCTTGCTTCCCAGATTGAGATGATCCTAGCAGAAAATGCAGCGCAATAAAATTCTTCAATAAGTAAGAAAGAGAAACTTAAATATGTTTGATATCAAATTGATAAGAGAAAATATTAAAGAAGTTAAGGTCAGGCTTAAATCCAAAGGCGTTGATATCGACTTAGATAAGATAGTCGCAACAGATAAGGATAAAAGAGGTCTACAGATAAAGCTAGAAGATTTAAGAGCAAAACAAAATGTAGCAAACGACGAGATAAGCGCGATAATCAAGAGCAAGAAAGATCCGAAAGAAAAAATTGCATCGATGAAGGCTATATCATCTGAAATAGGCGAACTTGAGTCTAAAGTAAAAGTTTTAGACGAAACTCTTAAATCATTCTTAATAGGAATACCAAATCTGCCGCATTGTTCTGCACCTGTCGGAGATATTAGCAAAAATAAAGAAATTCATAGATGGAAAGAGCCTAAAAAGTTTTCATTTAAGCCAAAAACACACATTGAGATAGCAGAGACACTTGATATAATTGATTTTAAAAGAGCTACAAAGATTACAGGCTCTAATTTCATATTATTTAAGGGAGCTGGTGCGCTTTTAGAGCGTGCTTTATATAATTTTATGTTAGATACGCATACTCGCGAACACGGATATAAAGAGGTTCTGCCGCCTGTTTTGGTAAATAGAGATTCGATGACAGGAACAGGTCAGTTTCCTAAAATGGAAGACGATATGTACAAAGTGGAAGGTGAGGATTTGTTCTTAGTTCCTACTGCAGAGGTTCCTGTTACAAATATTTACAGAGATGAAATATTGAAAGGCGAAGACCTACCTATTTATCATGCAGCGTATACGCCATGTTTCAGAAAAGAGGCAGGTTCTTATGGAAAAGACACCAAAGGCCTTATTCGCGTTCATCAATTTGATAAAGTTGAATTAGTTAAGTTTGTTGAGCCTGACAAATCTTACCAAGAGCTTGAATCTTTGGTCAAAAACGCAGAGAAGATTTTTGAGCTATTAGATATTCCATATCGTACAATTGAACTTGCAACAGGTGATTTGAGTTTTGCAGCAGCTAAGTGTTATGATATAGAAGCTTACTCTCCAGGCGTTGATATGTGGCTTGAGGTATCAAGCTGCTCTAATTTTGAAGATTTTCAAGCTAGACGTGCAAGTATAAGGTACAAATTAAAAGATATGAAAAAGCCTGCGCTTTTGCATACTTTAAATGGCTCTGGAGTAGCTCTTGCAAGAACGGTTGTGGCTATTTTAGAAAACTACCAGACAGAAGAGGGTGATGTTTTAATACCTGAAGTATTGCAACCCTATATGCATGGCTTAAAGAAAATATCTAGCGGAGATTAATGAATCGCTATATAGTGCGACCTTATTTTAAAAAGAGAATAGTTGGTCGCAATACTAAGTATAAATAATAATAGGAGATTTTCTTGGGGAACTTTATTTTAATCGTCATTAAGATTTCTTTTAGTATATTTGTACTTCCAGTTATTTTTGCAACCACCGCTGTTTTTTATAAGCATATCGATAATTTCCCAGGTTTGTATAGAAATAGTTTTGTAAATGGGGTAGTTACCTTTGTCTTATGCTATCTTTTTCTTCATTCTTTTTCAAAAATATACGATATTATTAAAAAGGGGATTGAATCCGCAGTTCAGTTTACAGCTCCTTTTAATGGAATCCTTGCAAATATAATTCCGGTTTTCTTGCTTGTTGTTTTAGGATTTTTTTATTTGTCAGAAGTTGTGATGGATCAGAGTAAGTATAATCATATGTTTATATTTCTGACTGGTTTTACATTTGCATTTCATATTGTTCTTTCAGCAAGGGCGCTAAGGGGAAATGAAACAGGATTAGGGAAGTTGGGATACTTCTTTACTATAGGAATTATATTCTTATCAAACGTTACTATGCTTGTTTTTGTTTTGGATAAAATATTTGATCAGGCTTTCTTTATGCGTTTTGTAAGAACTTCTTTCTTAGAGTCATTTCATATGTATAAGGTATTTTTGAGGTATATGATTTTTTGGAAATAATTTGGTAGATTTCTTAGAAAAAAGCTAGTTAAGTAAAAGTTCTAATATTGGTATTTTTATAAAGACTCTCGCTTTACAGCTTTTAATAATTGTGTTATCATTAATTCCTATTTTCGTTGTTTTCTGCATTTTCTATTAATATTTTATATTAATATAAAGATATAAAGTTTTTTGGAGAGGTGGCAGAGCGGTTGAATGCGGCGGTCTTGAAAACCGTTGTCCTGCGAGGGACCCTGAGTTCGAATCTCAGCCTCTCCGTTTAACGCTTTACAAAGCGTTAAACGGGATCGACAATTTATCTGATATTTGAAGGAAATTGTCTATACCGTACCGGGATTTATGCAGTTAGCAATTTAACTAATCTCCAAATAATTCTTACCTTATGAAAAACAAGATCTTCACAATAATACTACTTTCAATAATTCTTTCGTTAACAGTAAGTACTTTTTGTCATTCTCAGGATAGAAGCCTTGATGGTCTCATTGAGGAGTTTTATCCTAATGGAGCTCTTAACGCTCAGAGAATGTATAGCAACGGAAAGCTTCAAGGCCTAAGTAAGTCTTTTTATGAGTCTGGAAAGCTTATGAGTGAAGCTAATTACAAGGATGACTTGCTAGATGGTTTATACAAAACATATTATGAAAATGGCAAGCTTTACTTTGAAAAGAATTTTAGCTATGGCATACAATTCAAAGAAGCAAAAGAATATTATGAGAGCGGTTTAATAAAAAATATAGAGCAGTACAAAGATGATGAGCTTGAAGGAGAATCTAAATATTTTTATGAAAATGGAAACTTGAATTACTTAATGAATTTTAGAAACGGCAGACTTCAGGGAGCAAGTGAAGAATATTATAGGAATGGAAATATTAAAAGTGAGGGTAATTATAAAAATGGAGAGTGGGACGGAATAGTAAAAGAATATGATGAGGATGGGATATTACAGAATGAATGGAGCTATAAGAACGGTAATCGAGAAGGAACATCAAGGATCTATTATAATAACGGAGACTTAAAATGGGAAGCTGATTTTAGGGGAGATGAAATTAATGGATTAAGTTTTGCTTATTCAGAGAATGGTATGATTGTCATGGAAGCAAATTTTAGAAATGGCAGGCTTAATGGAGAAGTCAAAGAGAGATATGAGGACGGGGCTTTAAAAAGTATTACAGAGTATAAGGACGATGTAAAAGATGGCCCAGCTAAAGAATATTTTTTAAATGGAAATATAAGTATTGAGAGAAAATATAAGGATGGGAATGAGGTGGGCGTATCAAAAGAGTATTATGACGACGGCGGCTTGTGGGTAGAAAGAGTATATTTTAACGAAAATAGGGATGGGTCTTTAAGAGAATACTACAAAACAAGTGATCTTAAGCAGGAATGGGATGTTAGAGGTGGATTAATAGAAGGAAAGAGTACAAGCTATTATAAAACTGGAGAAAAGATGAGCGAGGAGAACTATATTGATGGAAAGCGCGATGGCCTTAATGCTTTCTTTTATCAGGATGGAAGGCTATCCCATGAAGATACTTATTTAAATGGAGTTAAGATGGGCAGAAAGATGCATAACAGAGAATAAAAAAGAACTTAGTTGTTGGCAAGACTGTTTAATTCGAGTAGAATAATTTTATTAACATAAAAATAATTATAATTATGAATATTATTAAGAATATAAAAGACAGAAACATAAAAGAAGAGCTCAGCCTTGTTGGGTCTATTGAGAACGCATCGGTTCTTCGAAAGTTTACTGTTCTGTTTCTGATCATGTCACTTATACCGACATGTATCCTGTACTACCTATATATGCAGCTTAAGACTCAAGGAAGCTTTGATATAGATGCGACAGATTTTAATCTAACTATGATATTTGTTGTTTTAGGGGTCATGATGGGATATGTTGCTATGCGCTCTGTTCTAAATAAGCTAGTAACTTTGATTAGTTCAAACCAAAAAGTTTTAAAAGACGTATTAGGTGAAGACGAAATAGATCAGATAGGTTCTGAAAAGAATGAAATAGCTATTTTAGTTAAATCATTTTCAGCCATAACTTCTCGTTTAGAGGAAAATGTAAGAAATTTAGAAAGAACAAAAAAGACCTTACATACGGTTATGTCAAGAGTTGGTCAAGGCATGTCTAGTATGCAGAACATAGATTCTTTCTTAAGTCTTATTTTAGAGACTGTTACTGAAGCTTTAATGGGTAAGACGGGATCGCTTTTTCTTACGGATGATATAGACGATGTTTTTAAATTAAAGTCTGTTTATGGTGCTTATGTTAACAAGATAGATAAGAAAAAGAGTATTAAAATCGACGAAGATTTTCCTCTTTATTCTGTTATAAAGACAAGAAAGCCATTAATTATTCCAAGAGTTTTAGACAAGCAAGACAAGTCGGGTAACGATGCAGATCTTTTTGATGACCCTTTAATGTGTGCTCCTTTAATATATAAAGGCAAGGTTACAGGCGTTTTGACTGTAAGTGGCAGGAAGATAGATGGTAATTTTACTGATGATTCCATGAATTTGCTTCTTAATGTTGCGTCTCAAACAGCAATTGCTATTGAGAATTCTAAATTAAATGAAGACATAGAAAAGACATATTTTGAAACTGTATCAGCTCTTGCTTTAGCCGTTGATGCTAAAGATCAATATTCTCGTGGTCATTTAGATAGAGTCTCTGATTATTGTGTTAAAATAGGAAAAAGGCTAGGGTTGGAGGGGCAAGAAATAAAAATATTGGCTGATGCAGCAAGATTGCATGATTTAGGAAAAATTGGTATCATCGACGATGTTCTGCAAAAACCAGGTCCGTTAGATGACGAGGAATGGGTTCTTATGCGAAAGCATCCTGAAATAGGAGAAAGCATAATAAAGCCAATTAGTTCTTTGGGGCCTTTGTGCGATTTGATTAGACATCATCATGAAAAATTAGACGGTAGTGGTTATCCTGATGGTTTAAAAGGTGATGAAATTTCTTCCTTATCTAGAATTATTGCAGTTGCTGACATATATGATGCATTAACAACTGATCGTTCTTATCGTTCTAAATTCACTAGAGAAGCTGCACACGACTTGTTAAAGAAGATGAAGGATAAAATAGACCAGGATATTGTTGATGTTCTTTTTGACGCTCTAGACGAATGATAATAGTGTTCCTCCTTCCATAGTTTTATTTATCCCCTAACTTAATAAAAAGAAAAATGAAAAACAAAGATATATTTGAAGGACTAAACAAACAACAGCTAGAGGCTGTTAAGCATGGCAATAGCCCTGTACTGGTTATTGCAGGTGCTGGCTCAGGAAAGACAAGAGTTATTACCTTGCGTATTGTTAATTTGATTAAGCAAGGTGTACCTGGTAAAGAAATTTTGGCAGTAACATTTACAAATAAGGCTGCATCTGAAATGAAGACTCGTATTTTAAGGTACGTAGAAGATGACGTGACGGTTGGTACTTTCCATTCTGTGTGTCTTAGAATATTGCGTCGAGACGGAAGACACATTGGGCTTAGATCTGGTTTTACTATTTATGATGATCAAGATCAGCTTTCTATAATCAAGAGATGTTTAAAAGAATTAAATATAGACGAGAAGGCTGTTAATCCAAAGTTTATTAAAGAGAAGATAAGTCAATGTAAGGATAGGTTGATACCGTCAGATAATATGAGCTCTGAAGATATTTTTGTAGCGCCACATTTTGACGACATATATAAATTATATGAGGAAAAATTAAACAAGAATAATGGAGTTGATTTTGGAGATCTGATAGCAAAGACAATTTATTTGTTTAGAAAGAATTCGGAAGTTCTTGATAAATACAGGAGTAAGTTTAAGAATATTTTAGTAGATGAGTATCAAGACACCAATTATGCTCAGCACGAATTTATATGTATGTTATCTAAGAAGCATCAGAATATTATGGTTGTAGGCGACCCTGATCAGTCTATTTATGAGTGGAGATCGGCTGATGTTGAGAATATCTTAAAATTTGATAAGATTTTTAAAGGAGCTGAAACAATAAGACTTGAGCAAAACTATCGCTCAACAAACACGATACTAGAGGCTGCAAACGCGATTATATCTAATAATGTGAATAGAAAACCAAAAGAGCTGTGGTCTGATAATGGAAAAGGAGAGCTAATTGACTTCTTTAAGGCTCAAGATGCGAGGATGGAGGCAGCTTATTTGGTTAATAAATTGCTAGAATATAGAAATCAAGGTTCGTCGCTAAAAGATATGGCTGGGTTTTATAGAACGCATGCACAATCAAGAGTAATTGAAGAGGAACTTATAAGAAACAATATTCCTTATAAAATAGTTGGAGGTGTAAAGTTTTACGCACGAAAGGAAATTAAGGATTTATTAGCATACCTAAAGCTTACTAGAAACTCAAGTGATGATGTAAGCTTTCTTAGAATAATAAACACTCCTAGGAGAGGAATAGGAAAAGCCGCGATAGAAAAAATGAGCAGCTTTGCTAAAGCTAAAGGAATATCTTTGTTTGATGCAGTAAAAGAGCTTTCCGGCGAAAAAGATTCGAAGAAAACGTTGAGTAAGTTTTGTTCAATGATGAGTGAGTTTAAAGGGAAATCCACGATACTGCCACTAGATAAATTGCTAGAGCTTATTATAGAGAGAACAGGATATGTAGATATTTTAGAATCCGAAAACACTACAGAATCTAAAGCACGCATTGAAAATATAGGTGAGTTTTATGAATCTATTTTAGAATTTCAGAATTCTCTATCAATAGATCAGGAGAATGCGCTAGATGCTTATCTTGAGTCAATAGTTTTGCAAACTGATATTGATGGTCATCAAGGATACGACAATCAGTTTACTCTTATGACATTGCATAGTGCAAAGGGCTTAGAGTTTCCTATTGTTTTTATGCTTGGAATGGAAGAAGGAATACTGCCTCATGCAAATTCTATATCCTCATCCGAATCTGAATTAGAAGAAGAGAGACGGCTTTGTTATGTAGGGTTAACTAGAGCAATGGAAAGATTACATTTAAGCTATGCACAAGAAAGAAAGATATTCGGATTTAGTAAATACCAGAATCCATCAAGGTTTCTTTCTGAAATTCCGCCAAGACTTATCAACTCTCCTATAACATCTTCAAGGGCTAAACATAATTTGCCAACATTTGGAAATTTTGAAGATGTTTGGGAGAGTTGATTAGTATGGCAATTAAAGAACAATGGATTGTTTACATCATAGAGTGCAGAACAAGTGATTTGTATGTTGGAGTAACCAAAGATATTGAGAATAGAATAAAAAAACATAATAACGGCATTGC
>JAVCCJ010000104.1 GCA_030765585.1 Candidatus Zapsychrus exili
ACTATTGCTGCCATTTCTTTTTCAAACTTCCCTGTTCTTTTTGCAATTACATTGATTTGTTCATTAGATAACTCGATACATTCGCCCCTTACGCCAAGATCAATGATTTTTTCTGAATAGCAAGGGGAACCCGCTATGAGCACGAAAAGCCCGTAATTGAGTATATTGAAAATGACTTTTTGATTAAGCATTATCTATGAATCCAATCCTTTCACTATTTTTCTTTTCAACCACTCATCTTTTTTCTTTTGCCATTCTGCTTCTCTTTTGATATTTTTTTCTCTCTCAAGAAACTCTCTACGACTATGCCTTCCTGTTTCTGTAGAGCGTATATAACCAGCACCTGCTTTTTGCTTTTTTGCTTGACGGATTTTCACTATAATATCGCTTGGCATTAAGCCAAAATCTGTGACCACGTTTTCGCGACCAAATCTCTCCCCTAGCACTTCTTCAGAAGTTACAACCCACCACAAATAAGTACCCATAAGAAGCATAAGCAAACCACTAACTGCATAAAAAACAAATGCAAAAAATTTTCTGCAGTTGCTTACTATTAGCTTTAGTAATATTAACGCTATTAAAAAACCGACTACATAGAACTCTATTCTCATAGCTTTACCCTGCCTTCCCCACAGCAGACGATGCTGCAGCTGCAACATTCCCCGTAGGAATTTTCTCCGGTCGCACCATAGATGTCACTGTCCCATTAATAAAGACCCAAGATACATAAGGAGTTAAAATTACCAGCAAAACTGTTAAAGTAGGTATTTCTAAATTGTTCATCCAAAAAGAACTCTTCCCTGACATCATAGTTATTAACCTGCCAGCGAATGTTCCAACCAATCCTGCTATCGCCCAGCATATAGTCCAACTGTGAACCCACAATACAGTAGTAAAAAATTTCAACATTGCACTAAGTCGCCCAGGTAGTAATGCCAATAAAAAGATAATAGGCGAAGCCGCATATAGTAGCAGTAAACATGCTCCTTGCAAATACGGCAATATTCTCACAACTGTTGAACACATCGCCAAAAATGCTGGAATAGTAAGAAGTTGCCCTATGCGTCCTAACGTTTTGGCCCCAGCTGCGTCTGCAAAAAGAGATCCTGTCGGTGATATGTTTCTTACTATCTGTGCCATAGAGTCCGTATCTTTGTTCACTTTTTTTTCAAAGTTTCGCACAATATCCTCCAAAAGCTGATCTTCTAAAGCTACTCCACGAGCCCTTCTACTCATAGCGAACATCATCCCTCCTCCAATACCAGGAATCCTATACCATGCTCTTTTGAGATAACTTTTTACCTGCTCCCATGCCGTAAATTGCCTTCTTGCATCTTGTTTCAAAAGCTTTCTTACCTTGCCATAAGCCTCATTACAATACATTGGTACTCCATTAATGGTTGTTGTCCACTCAGTTCCCTTTCCTTTAACATGTTTTTCATACATTTTTTTATAAGCTTCATTACCTATAAAATCCCTTGGACCAATTACAGTTACTCCTTCATTTTCACATGCAGTCATAGCCTTTGAAGTGCAATCCGCAACAAACCTTAAATAATCACCCCTGACATTCTCCCCCATATTTAATCCTGCTACTTCTGCCTGCAATGTGACGAAATCCAAAAAAACAGCGTGATAGTCCCCTCCGCTAATCATATATGCTATTGCATTAGTTAACTCATCTATACTTTGCACTATTTTAAAAAAAACCACTGGTACTCTCGCGCTTCCCATATCGCCTTTAAGCCCCTTGAATTTTTCAAACACTTTGTCTGCAGACTCTCTACCTGAACGAGACTGTATGTTGTTAATGCTAATTACCATTTTATGATTTACAAGAATTGAAAATAAAATTATCACAAGCAGGTAGTTTATAACTGACGAACTCCATGGCCCCTCGCCACTCATAACGCTTCGCCAAACAATAACTACCAAACTAATTGCAACTACCGTTATATAGGCCACTTTTAACATAGATAGCACTTTCCCGCATATAGACAATCCCAAAAACATCAACACTGAATCAACCGGAAAAGCACCCAATTTAATCATTTTCTAAACGCTCCATCTGCCATCTTAAATAGCTCTTTTGCCTTTTTCCCATTAATCTCTCGAAGAGCCTTGTACTCTCTAAACGCATCATTGTATCGCTCTAGACATAAGTAGGTTATCCCAAGATAAAAATGCACATCATCCAAGCGTTTTTCTACATCTTTCTCCGACATTGCTTTTTTTAAATGCGAAATAATTATAGGAGCTTTTTCTAGATTCGCCGGAAGCTCATTAAAAGCTAAACGATACCAAATTTCACCGATGTAAAAATGCGAAAGAGCCGCACAGGAATAATTGGGGTTAATTTCTAACGCTTTTTCAAATTCCAGCACTGCTTCTCGATCCTTAGTTCTGTCATTTCTCATTATCAAACACACACCTAATGCATGATGTCCCATTGCAAAATCAGGTTTGATTTTCAGCGATTTTCTATATGCGTCTTCTGCTTTCTGATAGTGAAGACGCCAATCAGGATTATCTAAATTACAATAAAACCCTGCTTCTAACCATCTCGCTGCATGATAGTGCCCTCTTCCAATATAGTACTGTTTTTCAAAAGATCCATCCTCAAGATTAAAACGTTCTGCTGGATTATCCTTATAAATCTCAGCCATTTTTAACTTTTCACTCGATATTGAACAAACTATTCCTAGTGTTAACGCTATTTCAGAATCATTAGGAGTATATTGCACAGCCTTTTGTAGCCACTTTCTAGCCTTCTTATACTGCTTTAATTCAAAATAATATTCACCTATCCTATAACATGCCCTAGGGCTTTTATAATTGATTTTAACCTCTATTCTAAACTCTTTCACAGCTTTAGCATGTTGCTCTTTCATATGCTCGTCTTTTGAAAAAACCCCACTTTTAGCAAGACGAAGATATGCCAATCCCAGTTGATGATGTCCTTTGGCATCGCTAGCCGATCGCGACCAAAATCCAATGCTCTCTTTCCAAAAAATAATTTTATTTACAATATCTAAAACCTCATCAAGCCCCTTAAGGCTATTCAAATAGGGGATAGGAGAGTTAACAAGACTTTTACATACCTTTGCTTTCCTTAGCCATATCCTTGCTTCTTTATAACGTCCCAATGCAGCATAATTTTTACCCACCATGAAGTGTGCATCAGCAAGATCAACATTAAGTTTTATCGCTTTTTTATAAATTTTTATCGCCTTATCGTATTCTCCAAAAAAGGAATAACAACTTCCAAGCCAAAGGTATAAAGTTGGATCGTCGGGATTCATTTGCAGCATATCTTTAAATTCATTAATCGCATTTTTATAGTCATTTCTCTCAGCAAACGCTATCCCCCGTTTCAAATGATAGCCAAACTTTTGTTTAGTTTCTTCATATCTCTTATCCCAATCAATTTCTGCAATTTTCTTTGTTTCTTCGAATGTTAACTCTTTTTGACACCACCCACACCTTAAACCCAAAAAAGCAATACAAACTACTAAAAATGCTGTTAAACTATATTTAAAATTTTCGGCTCTCATGTTCTTCT
Organism: Candidatus Zapsychrus exili; assembly: GCA_030765585.1. Lineage (GTDB taxonomy): Bacteria > Omnitrophota > Gorgyraeia > Zapsychrales > Zapsychraceae > Zapsychrus > Zapsychrus exili. The sequence continues at coordinate 3,563 of JAVCCJ010000104.1, forward strand.
CCAAAGTTCTACTCTTCCGCTGTTGGATTTGTGAATTTTGGACTAAAAACCCCTTCAAAAACACTAACAGGTTTAGTCCCTACAGCATCCTTAACAGCCTTAGCCCGCCACTCTTTGCTTCTCTTTATTGCCTCGAACATAGTGTTATAAGCCCTTTTCTGCGCTTCGGCACGAATTACAATTCCATCTTTTTTAATTTTAATTCCATCAATTTTTGCCGCTAAGTATTTTCTATGTTCTAAAGAAATGCTGGGATCTCCCATCCCCTTCTCAAGATTTCTCTGTGCTTTGTCTAAATTATCTAAAGTTTCCAGTCCCGCATACGAAGTCAAATACGCTCTAAATACTATTTCCTTTTCATTTAAAGGCAACAACATTGCGTCTTTCATCCATTCTTTAGTTACTATCAAATCCGGCCGAGAGAGTTTAGCCTGATCCTCAGAAGTAAACTCTCCCCCATTCTCAAGCTTTCTTATTATTGGATCAAGAACTACCTCTTCTTGCTTTTTTTTAATATCTGCATACATCTGAACTTCATCAATTGTTGGCTTCTTCCAGTTTATGGAACCACTACCTTTTATAACAACATCTCCCAAGAGACCAGCTATATAATCTCTTGTTGTGCTACCCACGCCTCCAGCTTCTTTGCTTTCTAGATATTGTCCTATCACGCTGTATCCTTCTTCTCCACTGCCTATTTGTCCGGAACCTTGATATTTATTTAATCCACTTGCCCAGTCTTCTTTATTGGCATAATCATTAGTAAGTCTATTTGCTTCTTTTATATCACTTGGATCTTGTTCGCTTCTGTATCTATTACGAGCTATATTTCTAAGACTTTGCCCTAAATTTGTCGCGAGTTGTTGTTGTCTTTCACAACTCGCATACTGCATTTCCATGCTCATGTTGCTCATGGCTTTTAGGTGTTTTACGATATCGGCGAGCGTAGGAGAAATATACTCCAATAAAAGTATGGGTGCGCTGCTAATCGCTCCACCTTTTAAAGCCTCCCAGTAGCGATCAAGCGCCTGCTGATTTAATGTGTTTTTAAAATTTACTTCCCAATCAAACCTGCCACATCCAGCTTCTACATTTGTATGAATTTCAATTAATTTTTCAGTGGGTTTATATGGCGGCGCATAATCAATACCACCACGATAAACAAACCCGTCCTTATCTTTGTTGTAATACTGATAATACTCTATATTTGTACTTTTTGCCTCTTCATCGTCCCACAAATCCGCAAAAACAGTAGAGCATGAAAAAACGATAATTAGAGTAATAAAACTGATTTTTTTAATCATTGGCTTTTATCCCTTTATTTTGTTCCTCTGCTTATATAACAGATAATCTTTTGATTTTAGACATTTTATTTTCAATTTTTTTTAAAAAATAATATTTAGAACAACTATTAAGAAGGCAAAACCTATACAAATGATAAAGAGATGCTAACAAATTCTCTCAGGACCTGGCAGGAAAAAACAACAACTTATGATCTAAAAAAACCTGAGCATGAGCAAGAAAAAGGTATTGA
>JAVCCJ010000060.1 GCA_030765585.1 Candidatus Zapsychrus exili
AGAATCAATTTAGGTCTAGATTTAAAAGGAGGAATGCATCTTATACTTAGAGTTGACACCCAGAAACTTGACGACAACGCAAAAAGCGATGCTGTACTTCGCGCTATAGAAATACTTCGAAATCGTATCGATGGTATAGGCGTAGGAGAAACAATCATACAGAGGCAGGGAGAGAATGAAATACTTGTTCAACTTCCTGGCATTACTGACCGTGATGCGGCAATTGCAATGGTAGGAAGAGTTGCTCAGCTTGAATTTCGCCTTGTAAGCGATGACGCAAACAAACTAAAAGAAGCTCTTTCAGGTGCTACTCCAGAAGGATACCTCTTAAAGAAAATCAAAAAGGAAAGCAAAGAACCTATCTTGCTTGAAGATAAGGTAGTCTTAAGCGGCGAAACAATAGCTGATGCAAGAGTTGATTTTGATACTAGCGGTTTTGGTCAACCTTACATTTCTTTAAAATTTAACTCAAAAGGCGCAAAAACATTTGGCGATGTAACTCGAGATAATACCGGAAGAAGGCTTGCTATTCTTCTAGACGGCGAAGTTCTTTCGGCTCCAAACATACAAGAAGCCATAATGGGAGGCAGCGCTCAGATTACAGGACAATTTACTTTTGAAGAAGCATCGCTTCTTTCATTATCACTTCGTTCAGGTGCACTTCCAGCTCCAATGCATATCGAAGAAGAGAGAACCATAGGGCCGCTTTTAGGAAAAGACTCTATTGACGCAGGAATAAATGCAACAATCATCGGAGGAGCACTAGTAATTATCTTCATGATGCTTTATTACCTTAAAGCAGGTATTATATCTAACATAGCTCTTATGCTTAATCTTCTTTTGATATTCGGCATAATGGGATTCTTAAACATGATGCTTCCAGAATCTCAACTAACTTTAACATTGCCAGGTATCGCAGGTATCATACTAACGCTTGGTATGGCGGTTGATGCAAACGTTTTAATTAATGAACGTATTCGAGAAGAAATAAACAATGGTCGCCCTCTACAGGCTTCTATAAATAATGGATTTAATAAAGCATTAAAAGCCATTGTTGATTCAAATTCAACAACGCTTATCGCAGCTTTTATGCTTTTTCAATTTGGTTCTGGACCTATAAAAGGTTTTGCTGTTACCTTGTCAATTGGTCTTATATCAAGTCTTTTTACAGCATTATTTGTAACACGTACCCTATTTAATGCTTTTTTTGCAGCTGGTTGGATAAAAAGACTCCCTATGTTAGGACTTCTGCATGATACAAAAATAAATTTTGTATCAAAAAGATTTATATGTTTTGCAATATCAGCAATTTTAGTTATAGGCAGCCTTTTTGTCTTACACAACAAAAAGAAAGATGCTTACGGAATTGATTTTGTCGGAGGACAAATTCAAGAGTATAGATTTAATAAGCCTATAGAAGCAGATGCTCTTAGATTGTCTCTAAAAACAAGTGGCGTAGAAGACGCTGCCATACAGCAATTCGATAAAAATCCAGAAAACGTAATTATTCGTACAACAGAAGACACTTATGACAAAGTTACTTCAGGATTTAAGAATACATTTCCTGGCAATAACTTTGAAATTCTTAGAATAGAGAAGGTAGGTCCTGTTGTAGGCGAAGCTCTTAGAAAGCAAGCTATACTTGCTATTGTCTTTGCCTTAGGAGGAATTCTTATTTTCGTAGGATTCAGATTCAAGCATTTCGACTTTGCAACAGCAGGCGTAATAGCACTTTTGCACGACGTGCTTATAACTCTTGGCATTCTTGTTATGTTTAACAGGCAAATAGACCTGCTCGTTGTAACAGCGCTTTTGACAATCGCTGGTTACTCAATCAACGACACAATCATTATATATGATCGCGTAAGAGAGAATTTGACCAAGCAAAGAAAAAGTAGCTTGGCGGAAATAATAAACATCAGCATAAACGAAACATTAGGAAGAACAATACTTACGACCATCACGACTTTGTTAGTTGTAGTTACGTTGTTCCTTAAAGGCGGAGAAGTATTAAATACTTTTGCTCTTTGTCTTATAATAGGTTTTATTGCTGGTACATATTCTACAATTTTTATTGCTTCTCCGCTTGTTCTTGCTTGGGAGAAGAAAAAAAAATAATAAAGTGTTTTTATAATAACTACTATAAAGCCACCTCACAAGCTCGGGGTGGCTTTATAATTGGATTAGATCATGACATTTGAATCTCTTGAACTTTTTGTTGGGCAAATAATCGACTTTGATTGTTTATTAAACAATCTTGCAGCCTTAAGATACAGAAAAACAAAAAAAGCGATACAAGAAGGTGACTATAGCTACAGAGGAGAGATAATAGATATCTATCCTATAAATTTCGATTCTCCGATACGCATTGACTTTAATAATGACAAAATACAGCGAATAGCAAGCGTAAACATTGCAACTGGAAAATCTATCTGGCAGCATAAAATAACAATAATCCTACCAAATAAAATAACCAACAAAAAACAAGTATTCTCCTCGGACATACCTTTAAACAACTTTGTAGACATAAGAGAAGGTGATTATGTTGTTCATCATAATCACGGCATTGGAAAGTTTCTAGGTATAACAGAACTATCCGTCAACAATGAACTTAAGCCACATTTTGTTATTGAATATTCTCAAGGAGATAAGCTTTTTGTTCCAAAGCACGACATACGACTTGTGCAAAAATATTTAAGTTTCAATAAAAAACCTCCAAGATTATATAAGCTTGGAAGTAAAGAATGGAAAAGAGTCAGAAGCCATATTCAAAAAAACCTGCAAAGAATTGCAGCCGAACTTCTTCACATACAAGCAGCGAGAGCATCATTAAAAGGATTTGCATACTCAAAAGACACTGAGTGGCAAAAAGAATTTGAAGATTCATTTCCTTTTAAAGATACTCCAGATCAAATAGAGACATTAATTAATGTCAAAAAAGATATGGAGTCGATTAAGCCAATGGATAGATTACTCTGTGGAGACGTAGGATATGGAAAAACAGAGGTGGCATTAAGGGCTGCATTTAAAGCTGTTATGGATAATAAACAAGTAGCTGTCTTAGTTCCGACAACCATACTTGCAGAACAGCATTACTATAATTTCTCAAATCGTCTTAAAAAATATCCTGTTAATATAGCTATGCTTAGTCGCTTTAGAACAAAAAGTGAGCAAACAAAAATAGTAAAAGAATTAAACGAAGGAAACGTTGATATAGTAATAGGGACACACCGGCTTCTATCGAAAGATATAGGCTTTAAAGATTTAGGACTTATCATAATTGATGAGGAACAACGCTTTGGAGTTAAGTCAAAAGAAAAACTAAAACACTACCGAATGCTTGCAGATGTACTAACACTTACTGCAACGCCCATACCACGTACTTTATATATGTCACTAACAGGGGCGAGAGATATGTCTATAATATCCACACCTCCACAAAACCGAGTGCCTGTTGAAACGCATATAGAAAAATTTGATGAAGATATGATAAAAACCTCAATAACCAAAGAATTGAAAAGAAACGGCCAAGTGTTTTTTCTTCATAATCGTGTTGAAGATATCAATAAAATTGCTAAGATAATAGAGCGAATAGTTGATGGAGCCAGAGTCGCGATTGGTCACGGGCAAATGGCACCTCGTGCACTTGAAGAAATAATGATAAAGTTTCTTGAAGGTGAGATCGATGTTTTAGTCTGTACTACAATTATAGAATCTGGTATAGATATTCCAAACGCAAATACATTAATCGTTAATCACGCAGACAGGTTTGGGCTTTCAGATCTTCATCAGCTTAGAGGTAGAGTGGGAAGGGCAAATAAAAAGGCGTACGCCTATTTTATTGTTCCTCCTCGCAAAGTCCTATCTTCTATAGCAAAAGCTAGAATTGAAGCAATAGAGAAATATAAGGATTTAGGGTCAGGCTTTCATATTGCTTTTGAAGACATGCAACTACGCGGGACAGGAAATTTATTAGGACAAGAACAACACGGCTATATAGTTTCAATTGGATTTGATTTATATTGCCGACTATTAAAAGAATCTGTTGAAAACTTAAAAAAACAAATGGAAGAAGGTTCAAATGATAAAACTAGCTAAGCGCGCAAAATCCATATTAATTATATTTATTTCCTTATTACTTTTTACCAGCAATGCTTTTTCTATTGAAGATTCAATTATTGCAATAGTAAATGATGAAGTTATAACGCAAAAAGATTTAGAAAGTTACATTAACTCTACTTACGTAAACATGGCAACAGAAGGTGCGGACAAAGACCAAATAGAATCTATAATGAATGAACTTAGCTCAAATGGATTAAATAAACTAATAGAAGACAAGCTTCTTCTAAGTAAAGCTAATGGAATGGAGCTTACGCTAAACGAAAAAGTTATACAAGAGCGCATTGATTCAATCATAAAGAAATATCCATCAGAGCAAGACTTTATTAAAGCGCTTGTAAGTAATGGCTCTACAATAACTGATTTAAGAAATAAAATAGCAGACCAACTAAAAATTCAGTACATAATCAAAAGTGAAATTAAATCTAAGATTTATGTTAATCCAAAAGAAATTACAACATTCTACGAAGAAAACTTAGATAAGTTCAAAAGAAAAGAACGAGTCAATATCGAATCTATTTATGTGCAATTTAAAGGACCAAAAGAAGATGCGCGCAATAAAGCAAAAGAAGCTCTAAGCCTGATTAATCAAGGAAGAAGCTTTAAAGAAGTGTCTGAAGAATTTTCTGACACTCCTTCTGTAGGCGTAGTAGAAAAAGGTCAATTTCTTTCCGAAATCGAAGATGTGATATTTAACCTCTCAAAAAACGAAGTGTCTGAAATGATAGAGGTGGATACAGGTATTTTTATTTTCAAATTAGTCGGTAAAATACCTAGTAAAGTAGCCGAACTAAAAGAAGCAAAGGCAGGCATAGAAGATCTTATATATCAAATAAAAATGAAAGAAAAAATAGAAGAACTATTTAAAGAGCTTAAAGAAAATGCCTACATTGAAATTAAGTAAAAAAAATATTGGAATTACGCTAGGTGACCCAGCAGGTATTGGACCTGAAATAGTGGCAAAAGCCTTATCAATTCCTTCAATAAGAAAGCTTGGATCTTTTACAATAATAGGCGATGAGAAAGTATATTCTAAGTACTGCAAGAAAAGCTACAAAAACTGTTCATTTGTAGACACAGAAAGTATCTTACCAAAGCAATTTAAAATAGGAGTTGGAACCAAAACAACCGGTAAAGCATCGCTAGATTATCTAAAGAAAGCTGTCGAGCTTATCAAACAAAATAAAATATCATCCCTAGTTACTGCTCCAATATGTAAAGAAGCTGTCTGCAAAATAGACAAAAATTTTATTGGTCACACCGAATTTTTAGCAAACACATTTAAAGTGAAAAAATTTGGAATGTTATTCGTATCTGATAAATTAAACATAATAGTTGTTACTCGTCATATTCCATTAAAAAAAGTAAGCAGTTCACTAACAATAAATAAAGTTTACGATGCAATTGACTTAACCCACCAAGCTTTAACAAAGTTTTTTAGAATAAAAAATCCCATTATAGCAATATGTGGACTCAATCCTCACGCGGGAGAGGGTGGAAAAATTGGGACAGAAGAGCAGACAATAATAATTCCTGCAATGAAGAAAGCTCTAAGAGAGGCTGAGATTCAAACTCAGGGACCCTTTGCAGCAGATACGCTTTTTTCTCCAGACACAGGAAACAAGTACGATGTTGTTGTTGCAATGTATCATGATCAAGGATTAATCGCAGCAAAAACAATGTGTTTTGCCGAACTTGTTAACATGACCGTTGGTCTTGGATTTGTTAGAACCTCACCAGCGCACGGAACAGCCTTTAATATTGCAGGGAAAAACAAGGCAGACTGTTCATCAATATGTAAAGCAATAAAACTTGCTGCAAAACTTTCCTAATGAAACATTTTAAATCAAACATCAAAAATAAAATTCCACCCAAAAAAAGTCTAGGCCAAAACTTTCTTGTAGATAAAAATGCAAAAAGAAAAATAATTTCTGCTTGCAACCTAAAAAGCAATGACATAATTCTTGAAATAGGACCTGGCAAAGGAGCAATTACAGAAGAAATATCTCCTCTTGTCAAGAAAATATTTGCCATTGAGAAAGACAAAAGGCTACTTAAGGGATTAAACGAAACATTTAAAGATACCAATGTATCTATAATAGGCGAGGACATACTGAAATATGATTTTAAATCTTTACCTAACAATATAAAGATTGTCGGAAATCTTCCTTATAATATCGCAACACCAATAATCGATAAAGCAATAAAGAATAAAGAAAAATTTAATTCATTTTATATGACTGTGCAACTTGAGTACGGAGAGCGCATGGTCGCAAAACCCAACAACAAAAAATACGGACCACTCAGCTGTTTTATTCAATATCATGCAGATGCTAAGATGCTTTTTAAAATAAAAAATACATGCTTTTATCCCAAACCAAAAGTGCAGTCCTGCTTTTTAAAACTTACCTTCCCTAAAGAAACTCCATTTAAGGCAGAGGATGAGAAACTTTTCTTTGATGTTCTTAAAACAGCCTTTTGCCAAAGAAGAAAGACCGTGCAAAATTCTCTATCTCCAATACTAGATAAAAAAATCCTATCCAATCTTCTGTCTAAGCTCGCAATAAATCCAAAGCTTAGAGCTGAAAACTTAAGCATAGAGGATTACATAAGAATTGCAGATACAATAAAAAAGTTATAAAGATAAATTAAGAGGTGGGGCGCTAATTTACTTCCAGCCTTTATACCAATGATTCTCTAGGTCTTCGGGCTTAAGCTCAAAAGCATGATCTAATATTAAGCCTTGTGTCTTAGAACTTGTATTTGAGAAGATAACTCCAAGCTGATCTTCTCCGTTAGCTTGCTTGGACCAGCGAACTTCTCCTTCAACCCTAACAGCAACTTCATCAGATAAATAAATAGTCATTTTAATCTTTTGGGGGGAGGACGGATGCGAACCATCCGCACGCAGGCATGCGCCTGAACAACTCAAATCTTTTGTGTGTCCTTCGTGGATTTCTTCCTCATCTTCTAAGCGATACAAGACGCGATTATCAACTTCCCATCGCGGTAAATATCTACCGTCACTATTATTTTGCTCGTAAGTTTTTTCTTCATTCATAGATGTCATTTCTTGCCCTTTCTTGCCGCTCTTGTAAATCATAAAACCACTGTAAGGGAAAATTCGTAAAAAAAGCCACTTAAATCTAACTCTAGATTCCGTGGCTTATTTTTAAATTAACACAATATTGTCTTTGCTGCAAGAAATTTATTAAAAATTATTGTTCACATAAATAAGTATTTGTTTTAAGATATCACTAAAGAAAGAGAGGCAATCGCTATGGAAAAAAAGATTTACTATCACGACACTGATGCAGGTGGCGTTGTTTACTACGGAACTTACTTAAATTATCTTGAAGAGGATAGAACTGACTTTTTAGAAAAGAAAGGACTCTCCATAAAAAAGATGCACGAGAATAGTTTCTTTTACGCCGTAAAGAAATGTAGTATAGAGTATAAAAGTCCTGCACGATATGGAGATACTATTTATTGCGAAACCAAGCTTATTAAGACCACAGGAGTTAAGCTTATATTTGATCAAAAAATATTTAATAAAGAAACAAAGAACATCATCTTAGAGGCCGAAATAGTCTTAGTCAGTCTAAACAAGGACTTTAAACCTAAGCCCATTCCTGAGAACTTAAAAATACAACTTCTTTAAGTTTGTCTTGTCTTTTTTTTATATGAATGTTAACATATTTCCTTAATTAGAAATATTAATACTTATAGGAATAAATATTAGACTATGATATCTAAAGAGAACGTAAAACAAGTTGCTAGCCTATCAAGAATTCACTTAAAAGATGAAGAAATAGAATTTTTAGCAAAAGATCTAGAAAAAATTCTTGATTACATCAAAAAGCTTGAAAAACTAGACATATCTTCAGTGGAGCCCACAAGCCATGCCTTGCCAACAAAGGATGTCTTTAGAGAGGATGTGGTCAAGCCTTCTTTATCTCAAAAGGACGCTTTAAAAATTACGCAAAACAAAGAAAAAGGGTCATTTAAGGTCCCTAAAATTATAGAATAATGCAATTAAATACTCTGGTCGCACATGAAATCATTGATTTATTAAAAGCAGGCAAAACGTCTGCAAAAGACGTTTATGACTCTGTTATAGACCAGATAAAAAACAACGAAAAACAAATACACGCATACGCAAGTATATTTAATAACACTGAAATAGAAGCTGATGCGAGCACTCCAATACCTATTGCCATAAAAGACAATATCTGCATAACAGATAAAGAAACAACATGCAGCTCTAAAATATTAGAAGGCTTTAAACCACCTTACGATGCAACTGTTATAAAGAAATTACGTGATTCTGGGTCTATATTCGTTGGGCACGCAAACATGGATGAGTTCGCTTTTGGCTCATCAACAGAAACATCACATTATGGGCCAACAAGAAACCCATGGAACACAGATTGCGTTGTAGGAGGATCATCTGGCGGGTCAACAGCTGCTGTTGCAGCAGATGAGGCTATTTGGGCCTTAGGATCTGATACTGGCGGTTCTATTCGTCAGCCAGCTTCATTCTGCGGAGTAGTAGGCTTAAAACCAACCTACGGTCGCGTATCAAGATATGGATTAATTGCATTTGCATCAAGCCTAGATCAAATAGGACCAATAACAAAAAATGTAACTGACTCTGCAATGTTACTTAACATAATTGCAGGGCACGACGAAAACGACTCAACTTCAACCAAATTACCTGTGCCTGACTATACAAAATCTCTAACAGGAGACGTTAAGGGATTAAAAATTGGAATACCAAAAGAATATTTTATCGAAGGGCTAGACGATGAAGTTAAAGCTGCTGTACTAGAATCAATTGAAATCTTAAAAAAACGCGGTGCAATATTTAAGGAAATCTCATTGCCACATACAGAGTACGCCGTTGCAACTTATTATATTGTCGCAACAGCAGAAGCTAGTTCAAACTTAGCTCGCTTTGATGGCGTACAATATGGGTTAAGATGCATACCTACTAAAAAACGTAAAACATCTATAATTGACCTTTACGAAGAGACCAGAAACGTTGGTTTTGGCAAAGAAGCTAAAAGAAGAATAATGCTTGGAACGTACTCATTATCATCAGGATATTATGACGATTATTACCTTCGAGGCCTTAAGGTACGTACTTTAATTAAGAATGACTTTGATCGTGCGTTTAAAGAGTTTGACGCAATAATAACGCCTACATCTCCTACAACAGCTTTTAAGATAGGCGAGCGACTAGAGAATCCAATATCAATGTATTTGTCTGATGTTTTTACAATATCAGCTAATCTTAGCGGAATACCAGCAATATCTGTTCCTTGTGGCTTTTCTAAAAACAATCTTCCAATAGGACTTCAAGTTATGGCAAAACCATTTGATGAAGAAATGCTTTTTAGAATTTCACACACATTTGAACAAAATACAGATTGGCACAAAAGAAGAGCTATAAAATGAAAGAATTTGAAACAGTTATAGGGTTAGAGGTTCATCTGCAGCTTAGCACAAAAACAAAAATATTTTGTGGCTGCAAAAATGACTTTGGATATGATCCGAACACGCTAACATGTCCCGTCTGTTTAGGTCTGCCAGGATCTCTTCCTGTGTTCAACAAAAAGGTTCTAACATACGGAATTAAAGCAGGGCTTGCTCTAAATTGCACAATCAGCTCAACAATAAAATTCGATAGAAAAAATTATTACTATCCAGATCTTCCCAAGGCTTATCAAATATCTCAATTCGATATGCCAATTGCAAAAGATGGCTACATAATGATCACAAAAGAAGATGGCAATGATAAGAAAATTAGAATACATCGTGCTCACTTAGAAGAAGATGCAGGAAAACTAACTCATGACACAGAATCAAGCAGCAGTCTTGTTGATTACAACAGAACTGGTACGCCTCTTTTAGAAATTGTAACAGAGCCTGATATGAGCTCTCCACAAGAAGCATACGACTATCTTCAAGCATTAAAACTAAACCTACAATATTTAGACGTGTCTGACTGCGATATGGAAAAAGGAAGTCTACGTTGCGATGCAAATATATCTATACGAGAAAAGGGCGAGACAAAGCTAGGAACAAAAGCAGAACTTAAAAATATGAACTCATTTAAAGCAATTAAAACAGCTCTTGAATATGAGGTTAAAAGACAACAAGAAGTGGTCGAAAGTGGATCTGCTGTAATACAAGAAACGCGTCTTTGGGATGAAAACAAGAATGTAACAATATCAATGCGAAGCAAAGAAGAGGCTCATGACTATCGCTATTTCCCAGAACCAGATCTTGTTCCTTTTACTGTCTCAAAAGACACAATTGATGATATAAAAAAGACACTACCAGAACTTCCAGCACAGAAGCTTGAAAGACTGTCTAAAGAATATGACCTTTCAGATTATAACGCAAAAATTATTGTCTCAGACAAGTCTCTAGCGCTATTCTTTGAAGAATGCGCTAAACTTTATAAAGATACCAAAAAAATATGTAACTGGATTAATGGTTCAATACTTTCCGAATTAAACAATAGGAAAGAAACAATAAGCAATTTAAATCTAAGTTCTAAGAATTTAGTAGACCTTATAAAAAAGGTTGATGGTGGTATTTTAAGCAACTTAATTGCAAAAGATGTTTTAGGCATAATGCTTGATACAGGCAAAAATGCAACTTCTGTAGTCGAGGAAAAAGGACTTGCTCAAGTGTCAGATGATAGCGAGCTTGAGAAAATAGTTGATGAACTAATCAAGGAAAATGAAAATGTCGCAAATCAAATAAAAGAAGGAAAAGAGTCGGCCATAGGATTTTTAGTAGGGCAGGCTATGAAAAAAACAAAAGGTAAAGCTAATCCAAAAAAGATTGGCGAAATAATAAAAAGGACTCTTTCTTAATTAAACTGGAAAAGAAAGAGTCCGATTACACCAATTTAAAAAAATGATTACACGGATTAAATTTATTCTTTAATCTGTGCAATCCGTTTTTAATCTGCGCAATCGGGGTTATTTTTTAAAAATTAAAAAAATAACCCATAAAAAGGAGACTCTCAAATGATTAAGAAATTCTTTGCCGTATTCACAGTCCTTACGCTTCTTTCAATATCAACCTATTCTTATAGCGAAGCTGAAAAAGATATAAAGGACGATCTTTATTCTCAGATCGAACTTTTTAGTTATTCGCTTACAACAATTCAATCCGATTATGTTGAGAAATTATCTCCTCAAGAACTTATCTATGGGTCTCTAAAAGGTATGCTTTCTTCGCTAGATCCGCATAGTCAATTTCTTAAACCAGAAGAATACATTGATCTAAAAACAGAAACGCAAGGTAAATTTGGCGGACTAGGAATTGAAATATCTGTTCGCGACGGTCTTCTTACTGTTATAACTCCGATAGAAGACACTCCAGCATGGGATGCAGGTCTTAAGCCTGGTGACAGAATAGTCAAAATAGAAGACGAACTAACAAAGAATATAACTCTAAGCGAGGCGGTCAAAAAACTACGCGGAGATCCAGGCACAGAAGTAAATATAACTGTCTTAAGAGAAAAGCCCTTTGAACTTCTAGAAATTTCTATAATTCGCGAAATTATACATATTCAAGATGTTAAAAATACACAAATACTTAAAGATGGCGTCGGATATATTCGTCTAGTAGAGTTTAGAGAAGATTCTGCAAAAGAATTCAGAAAAGCATTAGATGAACTTAAAGAAGCTGGAGCCGATAGTCTTATACTCGATCTTAGAAACAATCCTGGAGGACTATTAAACGTTGCTATAAAAATTACAGAAGAGTTCGTGCCAGAAGGGCAAACCATTGTATCGACAAAAGGACGAAGGCTATCTCAAAATACTTTAACCATATCAACAAATAAAAATCATTTAATTGATTGGCCAATAGTAGTCTTGATTAACGCTGGTAGCGCTTCAGGTAGTGAAATTTTAGCAGGTGCATTGAAAGACAATAAACTTGCTGTAATAGTTGGAACCAAATCATTTGGTAAAGGCTCTGTTCAATCAGTCATTCCTTTACCTGATGGATCAGGCTTAAGATTGACAACTAGCAAATACTTTACTCCATCAGGAGAATCAATTCATGAAAAAGGAATAGAGCCTGATATCGTCGTAGAACCTGCTGTTATTGCAAAGGATGAAAAAACCGAAAACGAGAAAAAAGTTGAAGCTATATTCGATGACATAGAAAATAAGAATAAAGAAGAAGAAGAAGAAGCGGAAGCGGAAGAAGCAGAAGAAACAGAAGAAGACATCTCAAAGAAAGCAGCAGAAATAAAAGAATTGCTTCTAGGAGACAATCAAATTCAAACAGCTATTAACATCTTAAAAGGTCTTAAAGTTTTTAAAGGATTGGACTCCGATGAAATAATTAAAGAAGATGTAAAAATAGAAGAAGAAATTGCAGAAGAAACAGTAAAATAATGAATGTTTTAGGAATTGAAACATCTTGCGATGAGACATCTGCTGCCATTGTTGTAAATGGTAGCAAAGTTCTTTCTAATGTTATCAAATCAAGCCTCAAAGAACATAGCAAATACGGAGGTGTAATTCCTGAAATTGCGTCTAGAAGACATCTTGCGTGTATAAACTCAATAGTAAAAAAAGCACTGAAAGATTCAAATCTTAAAATAAAAGACATCGACGCTATAGCTGTTACAAAATCTCCGGGATTAATTGGATCTTTATTGGTTGGAACATCATTTGCTAACGCCATAAGTTTTGCTCTAAATAAGCCTTTAATTGATGTAGACCATATAAAAGCTCATTTGCATGCTAATTTTTTGTTCTCTGATAAGAAAAACTTCAAAAAACCGTCACTACCAGCTGTTGGATTGATAGTCTCGGGTGGACACACCAGCTTATATAAAATCTCAGCTTTAGATAAATTTAAATTGCTAGGACAAACCTTAGATGATGCTGCAGGAGAGGCATTTGATAAAGTAGCAAGAATATTAGAATTAAGCTATCCCGGTGGTCCAATTATTGATAAACTTGCAAAAACAGTTAAAAAAACAAAAATAAAATTTAACTGCGCAAAACTTAGCAATACATTAAATTTCAGCTTCAGCGGAATAAAAACAGCTGTGCTTTATTACAAGCAAAAAAATAAAAAAGCATTAATATCTGAAGTTGCATTTGCTTTTCAAGAAAGTGTAGTATCAGTGCTAACTAGCAAATGCTTATCAGCCTGTAAAGAACTTAAAACAAAAACCCTTCTTGTGGGAGGCGGCGTTGCAGCAAACTCGCGACTTAGAAATAAGTTGACTGAGGAATGTAAAAAAAATAATATTAAAGTATATTTTCCTCCGCTTTCATTGTGCGCAGATAATGCTGCTATGATTGCTGGTCTAGGATATCATCTATTTAAGAAAGGAAAAAAAAATGCCAGATAGCTTACTTACTTTATTATTTAAAATAATCTTATCAGTTGTTCTAAGTAGCATAATAGGAGCCGAAAGACAAACAAGATCTAAAGGAGCTGGTCTTCGTACACATATTCTGGTATGTGTTGGATCCACTCTAATAGTATTGACCTCGCTACACCTTTTTGATACGTACAAAGATATTACTACTGTTGATCCTACTCGAATGATAACGGGAGTGGTTACAGGTATAGGTTTTTTATGCGCTGGAACAATTATTCGCGCAGGTTCATCAGTAATGGGGCTTACAACAGCTGCGACCTTATGGATAGTTTCTTGCCTCGGTATAAGTGTAGGAGCAGGACATTATGCTGCAGCATTACTAGTTACACTTGTTGTATTTTTTGTTCTTGTAGGCATGCGATCTATAGATAGAAAATTAAACAATGGAAAGAAAAAACAAGAATTATAAAAATTTTAAAAATTAAGGGGACACAGCAATGGCTTTGAGAAATAAAAAAAACAAAGAAATAGAGAGCGAAAGAGATCGAGCTATAGAAATTAGTGCTCAAATGCAAGGGAATCTTACATTTAAAGATCCTGTCAATTTAAAGATTAATGGCAATTTTCAAGGAAACCTTGAAACAAAAGGAACATTAACTGTTGGAACAAAAGCAAAAATAGAAGCAAATATTAATGGCGATAATATAGTTATAGCAGGAAAAGTTAATGGAGACATTGTGGCTAATAAAATGCTTGTTCTTATGCCAACTGCTATGCTTAACGGAAACATATCTACTTCGAAACTCAATATAGTTGAAGGCGCAATATTCCAAGGAAGCTGTAAGATGAAAATGGCAGGTAATCTATTAGATATAAAAGAAGTCTCTTCATATCTTGAAATTGACGTAAGAGAAATTGAGAAAATGGCTAATTCAGGAGAAATACCGGGACAAAAAAGCGGAGAAGCTTGGAAGTTTGAGAAAATACAAATAGATAATTGGGCAGCATCTGGACAAGTAGAATAGAATAACAAGCAAAGGGGCTAGAAAAATGTCAACAGCACAATTTATATCAGTTCGCGAAACAGCGCAAATTTTATCCATTTCTGAGAAAAAAGTTATGGATTTAATTGAACAAAGAAAACTGCAAGCATATAGAATAGCTAATAAATTCTTAAGACTAAAGAAGAGTGAGGTAATAGATATCAGAAATAGCGGGGACATTGTTCAAGAAAATAATCAACATCCCTACACAACAGCAGAACGTGTCAAAGACTTCTTTTATTACAACGACTTTTATATATTTACTGCTGCCATAATCATCTTTCTTTTATATATAATCTTCTACACTTAAAAATATTATGGAAATATACAATCTTATCAGCTTTGGCGGAATATTTGCGTTCCCATTGATAGCCTGGGCTATTTCTGAAAATAGAAAAATTCTAAACTGGCGAGTTATTTCATATGGAATAACCTTGCAAATATTAGTAGCTATTTTTATATTCGTAGTTCCCGCTGGATCAAAATTCTTTTTATTCTTAAATGATATCATAGTTCAAATTCTAAACTCTGCATCTGCTGGATCTGAATTTGTGTTTGGGAGATTAGCACTATCGCCTGGACAATCAAATGCTTTAGGCGAGCAATCTATCGGATTTATACTAGCGTTTCAAGGATTTCCTACTATCATATTTTTCTCTGCATTAATATCTGTCTTATATTTTCTTAACATAATGCCTAAAATCATAAAAGCATTTTCATATGTCTTTACAAAACTTATGAAAATTTCTGGCGCTGAATCGCTAGTTGCCGCAAGTAATATCTTTGTCGGAATTGAATCCGCCTTTACAGTTAAGCCTCACTTAAAAGATATGACGCGTTCAGAATTTTGCACAGTTCTAAGCGTAGGTATGGCAACTGTCGCATCAAATATTCTTGCACTTTATGTTTTTACGCTAAAGAGTCAATTTCCCACAATCGCAGCTCATTTAATTTCTGCGTCACTTCTGTCAGCTCCAGCTGCTTTAGTAATTTCTAAAATTATTCTACCTGAAACAGAAACGCCAAAAACATTAGGTAAGCACATAGAGCCTTATCACGAAAAAGAAAATAGTTTGTTTGAATCAATAATGAATGGTGCAAACTCTGGTATTAAAATGATTGTAGGAATTGTGGCTTTACTTATAGCAGTTCTAAGCCTAACGGCTTTATTAGATTTAGGATTATCTTTGATAGGAAGCAAAATAAATACACTTGCCAATATGCAATTTGAATGGTCATTAAAGAATATCTTTGGCTATATCTTTTATCCTTTTACTTTAATAATAGGGGTTCCCTTATCAGATGCTGGAGTTATATCCAAAATAATAGGGGAGAGGATAATAGTAACCGAGGTTGTCGCATATCAAGATCTAGCAAAAGCAATTAGCCAAGGAGCAATACAACACACACGCTCATATGTGATTGCTACTTATGCGCTATGTGGATTTGCTCACCTTGCATCAATGTCTATATTCGTTGGTGGTGTTTCAGCTCTTGCGCCAGAAAAAACAAAGATTATAAGTAGTGTGGCTTTTAAAGCATTAATTTCAGCGACATTAGCCTGCCTCATGACAGCTGCTGTTGCCGGAGCATTTTTTACAAAGAATTCAATTCTTTTCGGATAAAATCAAAGATATCAACAGGAGAAATAAATGAATTGTACAAATAAAACTAAAAATACTGAAAAATGCAACTGCACTTACTCTGGCTGTCCAAGACACGGAATATGTTGCGAATGCATACATTATCATAGAGAAAAAGGGCACTTACCTGCATGTTATTTTCCAGCTGATGCAGAAAAAACATATGATAGATCTATTGATTATTTCATTGAAGTATATCAAAACAATAAGTAGATAAATTTAAGACCTTTGTAATTTTTATAGCAAATAAAATTATCTGTGATATAATTTCCATTCACAAAACAATAAATGGCGGGGTAGCTCAGCTTGGTTAGAGCGCACGGCTCATACCCGTGTTGTCGGTGGTTCAAATCCACTCCCCGCTACCAATCTTCGCTCCCTACATATTAGCAAGAAAAACTTTTACTCAACAAGTAAGCTATTCTAACAAATTAATCTTGTTTTCTTAGTTCTAGGGCATTAAAATACCTTTTAAAAAGAAAGAGAGTAAAATATGTACGAATTAAAAACTTTATTAATAGTAGGCGGCGCATTACTTTTTATAGGAATAATTCTTCCACTTGCATTAATCGCCGCTAAAGGATTCCAGGAGAAACCAAGAATGGGACATCAAAAGCCAAAAAGTTTTATAGGAAAAATTGTAAACTTTGTTTTAAGTATAATAGTAATATTTGTATTACTTCCATCTTTAGCACTCCTAGGGTACAATTACGTAAAATCAGTAGCTATTGGAAAAATGAGTACGGACAAATTTAAGAATTCTATTGAAAGCTATAGCTATCAGCCTGTCATAGACTTCTACGACAAAACTACAGAAAAGATATTTGGTGACACAGGACTCTTTAAAAATTTTGGCAGCACAATAGGAGATCGCAATGAGTAACACAAAAACTCAAAAAATAATAATAATTTTAATAATTTTCTTATTTTGCGCCATAAATATATATGCTCAAACAAACTTTGAATTCTTTCTTAATTCAGGAGCAAATAAATATAAAAATGCAAAAATAATAAGAATCGTTAATACAAGTACTATAATAATCGAAGCAGAAGAAATCCAAGAAGAAACAATAAAGCTCATAGGATTAAAAGGTGTTGATGCGCCAAATACCCATAAAAACAAAAAAAGAGACAAGTATGGATTTGTAATAGAAGAAAGAGCAAGCCCTGAAAATACTATAGAAGAAAAATCTAATGAATTTGCAAGAGAATTGTTACAAGAAAAAAAAATTCGCTTAGAATTCGATATTGAATCAAGGGATAGTCAAGGACAGGTTTTAGCTTATGTCTTTCTAAAAGAAGACGGAACTTTTGTTAATATAGAATTATTAAAACAAGGTTTTGCGAACCTTCAAATAAGACCACCAAACCTAAAATATAAAGATGAGCTAAGAGATGCGTACAAAGAAGCTAGGAGCGAAATGAGGGGAATTCACAACGAATGAATGCTTTAAGAAAGGCCGAAAAATACATAGAAGACAATAAGCTCATAAAAAGAGGTGATTCTTTAATAGTAGGCGTTTCAGGCGGAGCTGATTCAATCGCTCTTCTTCATATGCTTTATTCTTTGCAATATAA
>JAVCCJ010000089.1 GCA_030765585.1 Candidatus Zapsychrus exili
AGATGGCTTTTTATTATAAGCATGCCAAATTATGGAGAGGTGCCTGAGTGGTTGAAAGGAGCCGCCTGCTAAGCGGTTGTTCCGTTATAAGCGGAACCCTGGGTTCGAATCCCAGCCTCTCCGCCATATTTTTCTAAGCGTCGTAACTTACCTGTTGACAAGTAGTTAAAAATGTGTTATATTTTTATATAGGTCGTGCTACCAAAATGCGACCATAAAATAAAGGTAGGTACATGGCGACTATTCGGAAAAGAGGCGATGCTTGGGAAGTTGATTATCGAATCAACGGCAAGCGGTATAAAAAGGTTGTAGGGAAAAATAAACGCTTTGCCGAATTGCATTTAAAAGAGATAGAAGTAAAAATTGCCAAGAACGATTTGGGCTTTCTTCAAAAAGATTCAGACATCAAAAAGCTTTTCGATGAGTTTATTAAATACTCAGAAACAAACCATTCTCCAAATACTGTAAAACGCTATAAAGCTATAATAAATAATTTTTCTTCCTTTCTCGGAAAATCTTCATATATCAAAAAAATATCACAGTTAAACCCAAAAAATTTTGAGGATTATAAACATTATCGTAAAAAGCAGGGCGCAAAAGATAAAACGCTTAATATAGAACTGCAGACAGTTAGAAGCATGTTTAATTTAGCTCGTAAGTGGGGTTATTGCAAAGATAATCCTACGGAAGGGGTAAAGTGTCTTAAGATAGATAAAAACCGAGAGAGACGATTTTTAACAAAAGAAGAGTGTGAAAAATTACTTAAGAATTGTGGAGAGGAATTATACCCTGTATTTTTTACTTTTTTAAGCACTGGAATGCGCAGGGGAGAGTTGCTTAATTTGGAGTGGCGGGATGTGGATTTTGAAAGACAAAAAATAAGAATAAGAGAAAAAGAGGAATGGGCACCTAAGACTGCAGAGAGAGATATCCCCATGAGCAATAAATTAGTTGAAGTATTTAAAAAAATGAAGCAAAATAGTAAGGGAAAACTAGTGTTCTCTGATCAAAAAGGACAGCAAATAGAAAAAAACCGACTCAGGAAGCAATTAATTAAAATAACAAAGAAATGTGAGTTTCCAGATGTTACTAAGCTTCATACTTTGCGGCATACTTTTGCAAGCCATCTTGTTATGAAGGGGATTGATTTGCCAACTGTAAAAAAGTTAATGGGGCATTCGGATATAGACACTACAATGATCTATGCTCATCTTGCAGAAAGTCATGTTGATAAAGCTGTAGAGAGATTGGACTTTTAGAATGATTTTAAAGTGGAAGGATGCTAATGATGAAAGTTAAACAATTTATTTTAATAATTCTAATCATAGTACTTTCTGGTTGTGCATTAACCCATCCTGCTGTTGTTGTTTATAGAGAACAAGTGAATTTAATTCTCCAAGAATGTGAATGCAAAAAAGAAGATTTTAAATCTCGCCGTGCAGAAATTGAAAAAGCTTATGAAGAAGGCGAAATAAACAAAGCCGAATATCTTCTTTTGAAAAATAATCTCAAAGGCGAAATAGATAATTATTTCGCAAATGCACAAAGAAGAATGGATGCCCTTGGATTAGAAGCCAGTTATAGAATCAATTCAGAATAAATAATCAAAGAGCAAACGGCTTTTTATAAAAATAGCAAAAAAAGAACGATTAAGAGTTAAAGGAGGTAGAAGATGAAACTACAAATATTTCTTATGGCAGCAATATTTAGTCTATTTTCTATTGCTTCGCTTAATGCAGAACCGATACCATCAGTAGAGTGGCTTATGAATGAGCCTGCGAGCTTGTTTGACATTGGAATGATGCGATTACGTGATTTAAATAAAACTGTTTGGATTCCAAAACTTGTGGAGCAAACAAACTCTTTAGGGCTCACATTAAAAAACCCTGGATTAGGAAGCGGTGTGGTTTATGATTTAGAAAAAAATATTCTTTCTATAGGGGTATATTTCATTGGAAACCCTACAGAACAGAGGTGTGCCGAGATTTTAAAGCAATATAAAGCGATAATCGGCCACCCAAAGCCCCTATACCTTCATCCTACAACAATGTGTTTCGGGCATATAAACTATAGCGTTACGGATTACCCTAAAAATATAGATGATAATATCCTTAAGATAGTAAAGATTACGGTTGGCATATCGGAAAAGGACCATTTGCGTAGCAAATCGATATATTGTAGTAGTGGCCTTTTTGAAGATACCCCGAGTTTTACAAAATATGGATTTTAATTTTACTGATAATAGAAGTTAAGATTTTCACAATAATGTTTGTATTTAGTCGCATTTTGGTCGCATGCTGTGTATAGTTGCCTATAACATCTTTGTTTGCATAAGATGCAATAAATGGCGCAGAGTACTATATTCTAAACCCTTAATTTGTAGTGGATCCTGCCCTTGATTTTCCTTCCATCAAGCCATTTCTCAATAGCCTTTTCATCAAAACGGATACACTTGCCGATCCGCACATAAGGCATAAAGCCCATATGGGTCCACTGGTAAACGGTAGATTGTTTTATAGCAAGTTTGTCTGCTATTTGTTTTACTGTCAGCAAGTTTTCCATTATTTATTCTTTTTTTGTGGTGTGGGGACCCCCCAAGTGCTTCCGCGAAATACATAAGATCCCGCGTAAAAACGCGACCTATTTTTGAAATCCGATTTTAACTCTCTAACAACACCCTAACATACTTATCATAAGCTGAGTCTTCCTTATTCTTGCGGGCAAAAAAGGGTGGAGGGAAGCCTGTATTTACGCGCTTATCATATAGTTTCCAAAATAGCCTCCGTCCTTTGCGTGTCTGTTTCATGATGGAGATTGCTTCACCAACTTCTTGCTCGCCTTTTGTTTTTTCAATATCATCGAGATACTTTAATGTCGTACTGACCTTTTGGTTATGAGTTTGCGTTGATTTATAGGTCAAATTATGGCACTGGCGACATTTGAATTCTTCCTCATGAACAGGCTTATACAGTTTACCAACCCTATTTTCGCAGGCAGGGCATTTAAACCAATATCTAATGCCTCCAAAATAGAGGGCACTAGAAGTAAGACTAAGCCTTAATGGGCCATTGTACATTAAGCTACGCAGATATAGGTTATCAAGCCTCTGTATCATGATAGAGTTAAGCTCTTCTAAGGAGATATTAGGCTTAATTTTGAGTATATGGTATTTCTGTTGCCTAACAACAACAGAAATACTTATTTGTTCGCATTGTTCTATAGTTATTTTTTTCATAAGCACCATATATAAAAAAATATAAAAAAAAATACAAATGATTTAGGATGTTTAGCCTCCCCCTTTTTTAATTTTTGGTATTTACAATGAAATTTGTTTAATCTATTTTCCCGAAAAGTCTTATAGAGTTATAATTATTTATAGCTCTATACTGTAGACACTTCGGGAAAAGGTTCTATCTTAGATAATAAATCCTCTGTCAAGGCAGTTAGTGACCAGATTTTCTGGTCACTGATATCAACTAAGCCCAAACTTCTTAATTCTTCAAATATTTTACGGACAGTAGAAGTTGGATATTTAATTGATTCTTTTATTGCGTTTGTTGACAAGGGTGAATTGCTCAGCTTATAAATGATATCCTTGCGTTGCTTTGGGATAGTGTCTGTAGCAACCCTGTAAATAATCCGGTAATCATCTTCTGTAAGCGCAAACCTTCCATTTATTACTGCTAAACCTTCTCCTAATTTTACAAATTGCTTTGCCAGTCGAGGCGGGGCCTCTGGTTCAGGTGTGTAGATAATTTCTCGACTACGACCATCCCTAACCGAGCCACTTCTTGCTTTAACGCAAAAAGCAGCTAAGGGGGCAATTTTTTCTTTTATTGGCGTGGGTAGTATAATTTTTTTATTTGGTAAAGATACGCTAGCAATAAATGAACTTACAGCATTCCTTAACTCCTTTCTGATTTCGGGTTCCCGACCGCTGTTTTCCATTCCTTTAAGAGCCATCTTTATGTGGTCGGGGGATTTTATCCTAAATTGTATGAATCTCTCTCCCAACATTTGAAAGATAGCATAATGAGTATCAATTATTGGAGTGACTCCTGCGATAAATCCTATTTTGCCTTCCCACTCGGTAACTTGTCCTGTTCCGAAGGGTTTTTTGTAACTCCCATCATATATCTCCCTTAATTGAGAGAGAACTTCGGCTCGCTGTTCCCGGTGCATGGAAATTACCGATGTGAAGTCCTTTAGTGCAACAATTTTCCCTGTCAATTTAAGGAGAAGACTTTTATCTTCTTCATCTATCATGCCACTAACAAGTGTGTGTGCGGTTAAACTAGACAAAGGATAAATGTCAGGTATTCCATTTAGAGAAGATATGATTTCGGTTTTGGCAGAAGAAGGGGGGGCAATTATTAGCAACCACA
>JAVCCJ010000011.1 GCA_030765585.1 Candidatus Zapsychrus exili
CGTGATAAGTAAATTTTGGCAAGTCAAAAAATGCTTGTCAGATAAAACTTTTTAATCCGTAAAATAAAATGGCGGACGCGGTTGCAACCAATTCGAACCGCAGCCCAAATTACAGCCAGTATTAAGATATTACCTGTCAAACAACTCTCTTTATACCAAAAATTAGCCCAGAAAGCAACACAATTACGCCTTCTAGGCCTTCCTGTTAAAGAAATAGCTATAAGGTTAGAGGTTAGTAAAGGAACTGTTGAAAACGCCCTTAAATGGGAAGGGAGGTAAACTATGCACTGGCTATTCTATAATTCTCCACCAAAATACCCCATAGAGAAAAAAATATGGATCAAAATCCGATTCATCCATGAAACCGACAAAGCTATTCTAGTTTATTGCAATGGCAGAAAGATTTGGATTCCTAAGGCGCGAATATATAAGATAAAGCTAAAGAAGGGTATTTTTGAGATTTATATCAAGAAAAGCACTATATTGGATAAATAAACAAGGAATCACCCTAATTTCTATCTATAACAAAAGTTTATAAACCTAATCTTCTAGCAATTTCCTTGGTTAGCTTTTTAAAATTACCCTCTGTGATTTTGTCTATTCTGCTCCCTCCGTTCAATATTCCTTTTAGAGTTTTGGCAACCCGCGTTTTACAAAACCCGATATCGAATTTTTCCTTAAAAATTTGTTCATAAAACCTTTCGATTTTAGAACCTGTTTTCTCGGGAAAATTTTTAATTTCTTGTTTCTTTTCCGGATATGTTAATTTGACCGCTTCTGTATATAAGTCTTCACTAAATAAATCTGCCAATGCAAAATCGCTTGTTTTTTCAGGGAAAAGTCCACCAATCCCTATTATATCTTTATCATCAATCCCTATAGCCTTCAACCCTGCAGTTATTTCTCTTCCTCCACTATCAGAATCCACAACGTTTATAAAGTTTAAACTTAACCCTTTGTAAATTTTAGCAATTTGATAGTCTTTGCTCTCAGCCAGACTACCATTTATAGAAATCTTATTACTTTTTCCGGTCGCAAATTTTCCCAACACCCCTTCAAGAATAGATTTATCAGCTTGTCCTTCAATTAAAATATTATACGTAGACGCCAGCAGGGAATACCCCACAGATGAACCGATAGCTGTCCGAAGTGGCTCTAATAAATCAAAATCTTCTCCTCTCTTAACAATTTCGTTTGTTATTTTAGTCCCCTGATTATCTCCGAGAAGTTTAACTATTCTTATTTGTTCAGGTTTGAAAGGATCCACTAATGCAGGGGAATGAGTTACATATATAATTTGTGCATTTGTGGCTACTTTTTCCTCCAAAAATGTTTTAATATCTCTTTGTCCATCTACATGCAATTCTAATGCAGGGTTATCTAACAAAATGACAGTCGTAGCTGATGATGCACTTTCATTCTGAATAGTACTATAAAAAGAGAGATACCATTGAAAGCCGTCGCTTCTTTGTGATAGAGGTATACGATTTGTGTATGTACCATCGCTAATTGCTAAGGACAGCTGTTCCTTGTCAATTCTAAAATGGACTTCATATTTTTCTTGTGTCCAGAATTCATTTAATCCACCGGATATATGTCCTTTGTAATGGTCTTCAAAAACCTGAACATCAGAAACATTTACAGTTTTTGTTAATTCTTGTATTTTTTGTATAGATAATCCTGCAGTAGTACACAACTTTAACATGCCTATTGATGTTTTTTCAGGATTAGCAATAAATTCTGCTATTTTAACCGAATCCGGAATTTTATCTAATGCTGTACTATGGAAAATAAATCGTGGCAGTCTTTTGGTAAGATGTTTTGGTCTATCGCTCTGGTCTTCAGATAAAGTTTGATTTATTTTACCCAAAATTTCTTCTGAACTTTTAGTTGCAGTAGCAATGTCTGCTTGGACAGCTTGGTCTTGTGCAGGTAGACCTCGTATACCCGTAGAAAATGTTTTTATTAAGTTGCTCACTTGTGCAGTCTCGGAGAATTTCGATCCAATAAAGCCATCTATCAGCTGTGTAATTTTGTCTTTATTTTTTGCAAATTCTTGATTTCTCTCAGCATGTAAAATCAATTTCTTTTTTAATTCACTAACTGTTGACTTTAATTCCTCAATTTGTGTGGATATGTCAGGAAGGACAAATTGAACTTCAGCCTCTTTATCGTCCGCATCTATAGTAGTAAATTTATAATTGTTTCCAAAATATTTAACAGCTTTTAAATATTTAACATTATCGATACCCTTTATTATGCTTGCAAGTTGGTCCTTATCGTCGTTTTTAAATTTTAACCATAAAGTAATCATTGGCACTTTTTCTTGTGGTTGCTTCTCCAGGGTGGGTCTTAAATGGCTTGATAAAATATCTGGCAAATATTTATAGTTTTGGTTAAATGACTGAAGGGCTTTTAGGAAGTTGCTTTTACCTTGTTCGTTTTTACCAATCAAAATAGTTAATTTTGGTTCAAGGTATACTTCGCCACTGTCAACAATGGATCTGAAATTTTGAATCCGAACTTTTATAATATTCATTGTTTACCTCCACATAAAAAATTATTAAATTTACCCAAATCACCTTATTAATAAAAAGGGGCAACTCCTTTTTATTTGCACCGTCTCCATTTGTCTATATATACCTCTGTTATGAAGAAAAATCAAGAGGTTTTTGGGGGAAAGGATTCGATCTTCTCCTTCACTCCCCATACCCTTCTAAATCATTAAATGCGGCTTTGATTGTTGATAGATTAACATTAAAGCGTTTGGCCATGGCGGTTTTTGATATGGAATATAAGTCTTTTCCTTCCTCTTTAAGCAAGGCCTGGATTAAAAAAAGAAACTTTAGGCGCATAGTCAATTTGGCATTATCCGGCTGAATAAGTGAATCTGAGGATATAGCCAGGGTATCGCCGGAAATGTCTGTAAGTATAACACTTGCATCCCGGCTATGGAAAAAGCTTACCTCAATAAGTTGATAGCGTTTTTTCAGTTTTTTTAAGCTTTTAATTACTTGCCTCCTTAAAGCGCTATGCGTCCATGAATCAGGCATACCTAAGCTTAAAGCCATGGCTTCCAAGCCGATTAAGAACTCCTGTTTACCTGTAGCCTGGCTATGAGCTAAAAGCAATAGATAAAGATCCATAGCCCGTTCATCACGACTGGTAACCATAAGAGAAAGATATTTTTTATTCAATAAAAACTCTTCAGGCAAGTTTAAACTTTTAGGTAGGTTTTCTATGTAAGCCGAAGTATAAATCTTTTCACTACGCGGTGTCGAAGATATAAGAAAGTTCCTAAGGCGTAACAATTTTACTTGGGCCAAATCCCGAGAATCAATAAGCGTAGAAGATTCAAAATTATTCTTCAGGGCTGAAATAGACCAATTAGCACTGCCTTCAACTATATATCGGCTATCAACTACTATAAGCTTATCGTGAAGCCTGCGATTAGAGGGTATAAAATGAATAAGGACTCCAGCTTTCTCCAATTCCTTAAAAATAGGACTCTGGACAAAAGCGATTCCACCTTTCTTAGAATTTTTGAAGCGGGTATTAAGATATAGTGTAACTTCAACGCCTCTTTCCCTTGCTTCCAACAAATCATTAAGCAAAAGCCTTACCGGATTGTTAGTATTTGTCCCTAAACTTATGGAATACATAGAAATATCTATGGATTTTTGGGCATTATCTAAAAGCCCAATTACAGCTTGCTCGTAGCTGCGATCTGATATATCTTTAACTCGGGAAGAAACAAAATCATCTGCGGAGCCTACGGCATGGGTAAGTAAAGATATTGTGAGAATTAATATA
This sequence comes from Candidatus Zapsychrus exili, assembly GCA_030765585.1. Lineage (GTDB taxonomy): Bacteria > Omnitrophota > Gorgyraeia > Zapsychrales > Zapsychraceae > Zapsychrus > Zapsychrus exili. The sequence continues at coordinate 3,814 of JAVCCJ010000011.1, forward strand.
GAAAATAGGTAGAATTTATTTTTCTTCGTCATTTGAAGTGCGCTTGGGTTCTGTTTATTTTAAAAGGGAGTTGATCCCTTTATTCCTTTATTGACCCCTTTATTCTTTTTATTAATTTTCTTTTTTAATGATTCATACGGCTGTTTAACAAAATTAGGCATTTCGTTAGTAGAAAAGTTTTCAACTGCTTCATAAATTTTTTTGTAACATTCAAATTCCTCTACATTAAATCTACTATTTGCGTGTAACCAATTTAAATTGGAAAAAACTTCACCCAGACGTTTTAGAAAATTCCCTCGAAAAACCTTCTCTGACCCTGAGCCAGCAAAAATTACGATATTAGAAGGATATCTTGGAATTTGGAATATATATTCTCCCATTTTTCTTGAACTAATATTATTTTGAGTAATTGAACACAATGAATACAATAGCTCAAGTGTCTTATCTAATTCTTCTGTTTCAAAAGAGGCTGTAATTTCTATAAGTTTTGGAAATTTCAATGTGAATTGTCTATTTCCATTTTGAATAAAATATTCTGTATTGGGAATAATCGCATTATTATACAGCTCAATTTGTAATTTATTAGGGATTCCTTTATAGGAAAAGAAAATCGGAATATATTCTCCAGAATATATAGTTAATTTTAAGTTTTTTTGTTCCACTACACCAATAAAAAAGGGAAGTTCGAGAGATTCTAAATGTTGAATTTTATCAGTTATATCAATTTTGTCAGCATTACTTTTTATTTGAATTGCAAAGGAATTTTTGGGAAGAATATATTTTTGATTTTTTCTTTCTATAAGGGTACAAAAGAAATCAATACCGATGTCATCTCCTATTGAAGTAGGTTGTGCCACGAATGAAAATCTAGAAAGAATATACCTGGCCAAATTTTCATTTTCCCAACCTTTCCTGATATATGTTAAATGTGCCATTATTTACTTTCTCGCGTAACGCTTGAGCTCAGCCGCATTTTTGCGTAGCAAAAATGTCCGCTGGAGCGAATTATCTGATTTTATTCTATATTATCAATAAAATCCTTCATTGCTTTGATTGTCGGTAAAACTTTTTTATATTTATCAATAACATTATCTAGTTCTGCGCTAAGACTTTTGCACGAATAATCCAAATATATAAAGGGTAAGCCATTTGCCCCCAATGAATTTGAAACCTTTCCTTCAATCTTCATATTGCGCATAGGAGAGCTTTTGCCATGTGATATCTCATTGCGATCGTCAGCAGCTTTCTTGCGATATTCTATGTATTTTTGCAGTTCCTCAAGATAAGGATTTTGGGTGTATCTAGAATTTTTATGTAAAGCAGAAATAGTCTGGGAGAAATATTGTTTTCTGAATTGTTTTTCTGAAAGGTTGGGAAAACAAACATGCATAAGAACATTGTTTATTCTCTCCCAACATCTATACACACATTCATGTGAGGTATATACATAATACCAAAAATAAATTTCAGGCATTTTTATATTGGGGACATCCTTTTCATGCAAAGCAATACCTTGTATCCCATCAATGAATTCACATTCTTGCAGAGCAATTAGCATATGCCCCAAAGAAAGCTGGACATGCCCCATACTCCAAAATAATTCAGTAACAGTTTGTCTAAAATTTTTTTCATCTAATTTAAAATGAATAGCAACATTTTTGGACCATACCTGAAGATTTTTTATCGGGAGATTTTTTGTTATGGCAGGAATTTTATATTTGTCAAACAATTGGTTAATTTCTTTTTGAATTGTATCAATATTTATATTCATTTTTATATAAGAGTTCTGGGGACGTATCACTTAATTCGAGATAAGTGTTCTGTCCCCCGAATTACTGTCTAAAATAATTTTGAATTTCTATCAGTTGTTTTTTAGACAACTACGATAGCTAAAATCCTCAACGCTACCATCTGTCCTAATTATATAAAAACATCTAGTGTTAGCCCACTTTTTATTTTTTCTAACTCTAAATTCTTTTATACCACAACCTACCTTTTCTTTGTTGTCAGAATGACGCTTCAGAAGCTCTGATATAAAATTAAAATCCTCTTTTGTTAATTTTCCATTAAGATTATATTTATTTAAAATTGATCTAATAAATCTAATAGCGTCCTTTTGAGTATCAAATTTTTTCCCTGCAATAATATATATCTTAGTCACTTCTTACCCCTCCTTCAAGTTAATAGTGCTTCAGGATTGGCTTTAATCTTTTTACTGGTCGATTCTTACGAATCCCGAAGGCACAATACTTAATTACTTTAAAATAGAATCGGCTCCTTTTCCTTTTTTGCGATACTAAAAGCTGTTTTGCCTTTTTCTTAAGAAGATTTCTTTTTGCTTGGTGAATGATAACTAGCGACACTGCTAAATTTTCCTTTTGAAATCCTCACACCCTCTTTTTTAGCTTTTTCCCTAAGTCCTTTACACCTTTTATCTGGTTTTCCAACTTTTGCCATCGTCATTTACCTCCTTAGATTTTTCATCCCTTTATTGGAACACGAAATTCTGGGAAACATAATACTTAATTACTTAAAAATAGAAGCGTCTCTTTTTCCATAGTCTTTTTATTAATTCTTCATCAGAAAGGTCTACGTTGTTCACAAAAACTTGCAAATCACAGATGCTTATGGGAATCAGCGATAAATCGTCCCACAGAAGCAAAGACTTCGAGAAAATTTTCTGGAGATGCTTGTTTACCATAATGGACAATTTTATTCCGAGTTTGCTGACATAAGAAGAATTCGTCGTCCTTCATCTTTTTTAATTTTTTAAGTTCTTTCTCGTTGATTCTTTCGCCAAGACTATTCCAAATTCCAAGCTTTTTCCACATCTCAAAGTAATCTCTGACTATCGGCCTTTTATCAATAAGAATGAGATCGATAATGCCTTCTTCAACTCGTCTCTCCTGAAGTTGCCTACGGATTTGATAAGAAAGATACACTTCTAAGGCCGTATAAATTTTAACAACTGCAGAACTGAGATCATACAAGAAAGCGGGCAATGGCTTCGTAGGTTCGCTTTCGTCAGCCTCGAAATACAAACAGATATCCCGATCCTGACTTACCAATAGAGCATGCAGATATCCATCCAAGAAATGAAGCTGAAAGATTTTCATTAATTCTCGAAATTTGGGGATTTCCCCATAAGTTTCATCAGCGTCTCGATACACCCCCTTTTGTTCCGTAATACAGTCCGGACAATCCCAATTGCTCAAACTCGCAGTAATTTCAATTGCGTTAAAGGCGTCCTCTCTACTCTTGTGTCCACAATTCGGACAAGTATAATCAATTTCCCAATTTAATGATTTTTTAATCTCTTCGGATACTACTTTAAATTTTTCTTTAAATTGCTCATTAGTCATTATTATCACCTCTGTTAAACTCCACAAGTCACTTTGTTATTCATCAGCATCAAAATCGCCTTTTACGACGTTAGGCAATATCTATAGATCTTACTGTTCGCAATCGAGGAACATAATACTTAATTACTTTAAAATAGAAGCATCCCCTATTTTACATTTATAGGCAGAATTTCTAGATTAACACCACAATCCTTATTGCAATTGACCTTTGACTTCACAGCATTCAAAGAGATTATACACGAATCTTTTTCCGGAGATTCAGAAAAAATAGTTTTGTTTAAAGCATCACATAGCCTTTTTAATAAGTTATCCAGGTCTGGTCCAAAAGGAAAATTTTTAGGAAATTTATCAGCGGGTAATAGAAAGGTTACCTTCATCATGCAGGCCTCTTTTATTTTAGGTAATCCTTCAGTTTGCCTGGTTACATCTTGTGTCCATTCCTCTGTAGCTTGAATTTTCCCACGCGCTTTATTCTTACTGTAGGGTATGCCTTTAATTCTTATAGTCATTACTTTCATTATTCTCCTCTCAAAAGTTTTGAACTAATCAGACAAAGTTGAAGGTACGATTCTTTCTTTATTATTAATTATACACCAAGGTGTCACAGACGAACAATGATTTTAGCGTGTCCTAGGTAGCATTCTCATTATTCAACTATCCTCTTGGCCTGTATATTTCCTCAAAAAGCCCTATCTCTTTTCCTTCAGGGGTCATTATTACCGTAATATCGTAAGCTCCGTCGTCAGCCCCTCTTCTGACTATTAAATAGCCATAATATTCCTCTTCCTTATCCTCGATAATCTTAACTGATTCACCCCAATGAAGCCATCTATCATTAGATCCGTCGGCATTTACAGAATGAATAGCATGAGTGGTTACACATCCTGGCTGACAGGCATAATATATTTTACTGCCATCAGGTGAAAAACAAAGGCTGTAAAACCAGCCTCTGTTTTCTTTTGTATCAACCCCTTTTTTGTAATAACTTTTTAATAAAACCTTGGACTCTCCATTATTTACATCTATTGTCCATATTTCATAGGGGCTCCAATTGCCATATTCAA
>JAVCCJ010000026.1 GCA_030765585.1 Candidatus Zapsychrus exili
AGGCACCTGCAATCCATATCTGTCATTGCGAGCGAGGCGCAAGCCGAGCGCGGCAATCTCATACCAAACTAGATTGCTTCGTCGCTTTGCTCCTCGCAATGACAAATAAAATCATTTATCTCTTTCTTTTATAACCACAAAAGAGTCTTTGCCTCTTTTTGTTATTTTTTCTATAGGGATACCTGTCTTCTCTGAAATTATTTTAAGAATCCTCGTCGTGCAAAATCCTCCATGACAACGTCCGGCCTGTGCTCTAGTTCTAAATTTTATACCATCAAGAGTTTCTGCTCCACGATCTATCGCATCTTCTATTTCTTTTCTCGACACCATTTCACAACGACAAATAATATCACCATAAGCTTCATCTTTTTTTACCATATCTTTTATTTTCTTTTTATCTAAATCAAAAAGATGTATTGTCTTTTTTCTGCATTTCTTAAAATTCCATTTTCTTCTAAGCTTAAGCTTATTTTTATTTAAAATTTTTCTAACCATAACAGCAATTGCAGGAGATGCAGTTAGTCCAGGAGACTGAATCCCTGCGACATTAATAAAACCAGGTACTGAATCTTCATGACGAATTATAAAGTCATTTCCCGCAACAGGTCTAATCCCTGAGAAATATGCAATAACATCATTACTATTTATAGAAGGAACAAGCCTTTTAGCTGATGATATAATATTTTTAAAACTGTCATCATCTGTAGAGAGATCATATTTGTCCTCTACATCCTCTGCCGTAGGACCTATTATTGGATTTCCGTCTGCTGTTTTTATAACCAATACTCCCTTAGAATTTTCTTCAGGCAAGGGAAATATAAGATGATTGGTTATATTCTCCTTCTTTTTGTCTAACAATAATTCCTGACCTTTCCGTGGAGTTATCTTAAAATTATCTACACCTACCATTTTTGATACCTCATCAGAAAAAAGACCAGCAGCATTTATAACAAAGCTAGAGGTAAATACAACCTGTGGTGTTTCGACCTCAAAATTATTGTTTTCATTCTTTTGTATTTTAACAACCTCGCTATCAGTGTAAATCTCAACCCCGTTTTCTTTTGCATTCTCACTTAAATCATACGCCATTCTATAAGGGCTTATAATTCCTGCTGATGGAATAAAAAGCGCAGCTATAACTCTTTTGTTTAAATTAGGTTCGTGCTTAGACAACCAAACCTTATCGACAATCTTCATCTTTTTTACGCCTAATTTTCTGGCCTCTTTTCTTATCTCTTTTAAGCGCACTATATCTTCTTCGGTAAATACAACAATAAGCTCTCCGATCTCTTTAAAATCTATCCCTAGTTCTTTTGCTATCTTTCTTATGCGTTTATTACCTTCAACACACAGTTTTCCTTTTAAGGAATCTGACTTTATTTGCGTTCCAGGATGAATTATTCCACTATTTGATTTAGAAACTCCGAAGGCAAGCTCTGCTTCACGCTCAAGAATAGCAATCTTTAGTTTATATTTAGAAAGTTCGCGAGCAATGGAAGCTCCGACGACCCCTCCACCTATTATAATTATATCGTAGATCATATGAAATCCTAAAAAACAATAATGTCATTGCGAGGAGGCAAGCAAAAAAATCAAGCCTACGCGGCAATCTCCTACCAAGGGGGATTGCTTCGGTCGCCTGCGGCTCCCTCGCAATGACAACATTTTTTTATTATGTTAAGGTTCTAGAAACAGCTTTTTTCCAACCAGAATAAAATTCTAGGGCATCTTTTCTTTTCATTCTTGGCTTAAATATTTTGTCCTTTGACCAACATTTCTTTATTTCATCTGAATTCTTCCAATAGCCAACAACTAAACCAGCTAAATAAGCAGCCCCTAAAGATGTCGTCTCAATTGTTTTTGGTCTTATGATATCAATACCTAAAATATCAGCTTGGAACTGACATAGAAAATCATTTGCAACCGCGCCTCCATCAATCTTAAGATTATTTATCTTAAGGCCCGTGTCTTTTTCCATTGCGTCGATCACATCTTTTGTCTGATAACACATTGCTTCAATTGCAGCACGTACTAAATGTTCTTTCTTCGTGCCTCTAGTCAACCCAACTATTGTACCTCTTGCATCTTGATCCCAATGCGGTGCACCAAGCCCAACTAAGGCAGGAACAAAATAAACGCCATCATTGCTTTTAAGAGACTCTGCCATTTTCTTTGTTTCTTTTGCGCTATTAATTATTCCAAGTCCATCACGAAGCCATTGAATGGCCGCGCCTGCAATAAATATCGCACCTTCAAGCGCATAAACAGGTTCGCCTTTTTTACCACAGCAAATAGTTGTGATAAGTCCGTGCTTTGATGAAGGCCTTTTATTTCCTGTATTAAGCAAGACAAAAGATCCTGTACCATATGTGTTTTTTATAGTTCCTTCGGAAAAACATGTCTGACCAAAAAGAGCTGCTTGTTGATCGCCTGCTATGCCAGATATTGGTATTCCACTCTTTAATTTACCAAGTTTGATAGTGTGACCAAATACTGACGAAGAACTTTGAACGACTGGAAGCATCTTTTTAGGAATACCAAATGTTCTAAGTAATTCATCATCCCACTTTAAATCATTTATATTGAAAATCATTGTTCTAGATGCGTTAGTGTAATCAGTTGCGTGAGACGCGCCTCCAGTCAGTTTCCATAAAATCCAAGAGTCAGTTGTTCCAAATAAAAGCTTCCCTTGCCTAGCTTTCTCTTTGGCACCTTTAACATTTTTAAGTATCCATTCTATCTTGGTCGCTGAAAAATATGCATCAATAGGAAGCCCTGTTTTTTTCTTAAAAACAGTACTCGAACCTTTTTTCTTATTTAATTGATCACAACGACTAGACGTTCTTCTACACTGCCAAACAATTGCATTATGCACAGGTTTATCTGTGTCACGATTCCACACAACGGTTGTCTCTCTTTGATTAGTCATTCCTATTGCAAGTATCTCTGCATTCTTAACTTTAGTAAGCACTTTTTGAATTGAGCTATTTACACTTTTCCATATTTCATCTGGATTGTGCTCAACCCAGCCTGGCTTTGGAAAATACTGCGGGAACTCTTGATAGGAACTTGCAATTTTTGCTCCCTTTTTATTGTAAAGAATCGCGCGACTGCCAGTTGTACCTTGATCTATTGATAATATATATTTCATAAATGAATCCTTGTGCTTGCGAGTGTAAGACATGAGCAAGTATTAGGTTGAATTTATCCCGACATTTTGCTAAAAAAATTCAAAATTGTAGGGATCCCTTTTTACTGTAAGAATCTAAATAAGTATATCACTAAAAGTTTTTCGGATAAATCAGAAAGACAAATAAAAAAGGTACCGTACCCCTTTTAGTCAAAAGGGGTACGGTACCTTTTACAAATATATCTTATGCTTCTTCTTTTATAGCTTCAGATAATTGAATACTATCTGTGTCATCTTCGCTATCAGAATCATTTACAACATTAAGCCCTAACAATAGCAGTACACTATTTATTGGAGTAATATTAATTATTACAGGAGAAAATCCTTTGATATCCATATTTAACAATGGCTCAAAAGCCTTCGAATCAAAAATAATCTCTCCCCCATCGCCTTCAAAATCCATTTCAATATTGTTTAAATCAATACCACCGACTTCATTAAGATTAACGTTAGACAATTGAGTCTCGGTGAGCATGGCTTTATCTGGATCTCTTTCTTCAACAAGCACAAGTATTTCAATCTTAAGATCAGTATCTTCGCCAGATATCAGAGCTTCGTACTCTATTTGCCGCTCAATAACATATGCATTTTCATGCTTATTTGCTATCTGAAGCGCCCTTTCTCTTAATTCATCTACTTGAATATTTTTTTCACCAGTATTTTGCGGTTCACTACCAATATACGCCACCTGAGCTTTAAACAAAATTCTTCCAGGATTACTTGACTCAACTCGAATTATTTTTGACATTCCTTCCTGAAATTCTACAATACTTGATCCAGGATTTTTAGCTTGAATTTCTTGAGCATAAGCAAATATCTGGCTTTTTTTACTTGAAACAGACACTACCCCTTCAAATAAAGTTGCCTTTTCTAAATATCTACCTGCTAATTCCATAAATTGACCAACTAATTTCTTGCCTTCCTTGCCATCCCAACGCTCACCGTGCTCACCAATATCTCTCAATTTATCACTTACTATCACAACATCATACTCATCTCGACGATTCATTTCTTTAATAGCAGCTGTTGCTCTTTTTTCTTGTTTTGCAGATGCTGTAGGCATTTCTTTGCTGCGTTCTTTTTGTCTTTCTATCATTTCTCGATAAATAACCTCTTCTCTATTTATATTTCTTTTAGACATTCGAGATGCTATTTCTTCTTCAGATAGCGGAGCTATAAATATACTATATACTTTATCAGAATAACGATTTCTTAGTAATTGTGCCCAATCAGCAGAAACTTCAGCAATTGCTTGTTTTCTGCTTTCAACAGCTCTTTTAACATCATCTAAATTAATAGCTTGTAAATCATCGTGAACCGACATAATTACAAAATTGCCTTTTTGCGCAAGCTTTTGAATTTCTTCTCTTGATCTGAATCTATAATCAACGCCCTCTTTTTCCCCAGGACGCATATCTCGAGATGTATATAATACAATTCTTTCAAAAGCATCTGGATAACGCTTTTTAATCTGTTCCCATAAAGGACTTTTGCCTGTCGCTGATGGGCCAGAATACAATATTAATTCCTTTGCGCTTACCATCGCCTCATCTGTCATCTCGTTAACCAAGTTCATATCAACTGGCGCGATATTTAAAGCTAGTACGAGTGATTGGGTATCAGTGAGTAGGGCGCTGTCTTCATCCGAAAACTCTTTATCTATTTCTGATGCCAATTTACCAAAAGAATCAGAAATATCTTGCGCATATGCAAGAATTTTATTTAATGAGATTTTTCCAACAGTTGTCTTGTAATGCGTCTGATCATGTCTAACAATTTCGTATTCAGTAAAATACACATAATCAGATTTAATAATAAAAGTAATTCTATATTCATAATGTACTCCAGCATATTTTGATGAAGCATAGTTAAGATGAAATGGACCAGCTTTTGTATCACCTCTTTCAATAGCTTTTGATAGCTCACTCATCATTTCTCTACCTCCAGCCTTTAAAAATTCATTGCCTTTGGAGAAATCCTCAAAAAATCTAATATTTTCACTTTTAAATTCTGCTCTTAAATTTTCTGGAAGAGCAATGTTTACTTCATCAATTTTTTTATATCCAGTTATATAATATTCTTGTGTTTCTTTCTCTATTACATCAAAATATAATGAATTTTTAGATGGCCTAAATTGAATAATATACCCACTAGGCAACGATACGTCTTTAAAATCAAAATCTCCATCAAGTATATTCTTAATGCTATTAACTAGCAACGTCATAGGATATGAATCTATTGGTTTCTTTATTATCCTCTTTATTTCTACAACAACATCCGATATTACACCTTGTATGCTTTCTTCTTTTTCTTTCTTTAATAGCAAGTTATGCATAGCATGCTTTTTAAGATTAGCCTTAAATATTGCAACCTTATCTGCTCCATCTTTTATTCTTAAATATTCATCCCAAGCCTGCGCATTTAACTTAGCTAATTCATCTAATGTAACCTCCTCACGAATAGCTGCTCCATCTTGTTTTAAAAATGATGCAGATACTTCTGCTAAAAATTCTTTGATATCAATACCATGACTAATATCGAACACAGAGTCATCTTCTTCCAAAACTTTACCATCACTATATCCCAGAAGACTTCGACTTCCATCAATTACAACAATATCTCCTGCGCTTAAATTACGTCCACTTTCTAATTTTATTATATTTTTATCTGCTATAAATCTTGCTGCATTCAAATTAATAAGCGAAGGAATACCTGCCAAACGAGTCAGTACGGCTTCGTGCGACGATCCATTACCATAATTTGTAATTAATGCTGATCTTGGATATTCAAAAGCCAGTGATAAAAATTCATCTCTAAAAGAAGATTGCTGAATAATTACAAATACAATAGGCTCATTCTTTTCCATGAAATTGCGAGCCTGATCTTCGGTAAACTAGATGCCCTTGAAAATCACCTGCAGTAGAAGCCATCGCCATTGCAAGAGTCTCTATCTCTTTTTTCTTCTTAATCTTATAAACCGCTCTTTCTTTTAGCTTTTCTTGTAGAAACTGAATACGAGACACTGCCTTTACCTCTTCTATCGTTTTATTCTCTAATAATTCAGTAATATACGCAATCTCGCCTTGAGGAGAAAAATTAAGATTTCGCGTCTGAAGAAAATAAACCTTCCCCTGATTCACAACAAACTCAAGTTCTTGCGGCCCTACCTCATCTTCTAATTTAATCTTAGCATCTATTAATTGCCTATAAACTTTCGGATTTATCTCAGACAAATCATTAATATTATTTCCTACGCCTCCCAATGTCATTAATTCTTCACCGTTCGCATCTAAAATATACTGCCCAAACATTTTATCTTCATTAGTGTCAGGATTACGTGTTGAGAAAACTCCAGACATAAAGTTTGTAACGGTTTTTATCAAAGAAGGATCAGAATCATGTGTTGAGAAAACTCCAAATATAAAGTTTGTAACAGTTTTTATCAAAGAGGGGTCAGGATATTCTTGCTCATTGTATATTTTAGCTTTGGGCGCTTTCCCATCAATCCATTCTTGAATTATGATCGGAAGATCATATTTGTCACCCTTCAATGTATTCCTATGTTTCTTTGAAAGACCACTGTTCCATGATTTTGCAACACTTTTAATTGCGCTAAGAATACTCTCAAGTCCTACATTTGTAATTGTATCGTATCTACCCGGTGCGGATACCTTTGGATTACTTCGAATAGAAAAAGAAGACTTTTTAAGATCAACTCCAGAACGCTCCAATTCCACATTAATAAAAGAGACAAACTGCTCTGCTCTTGAGCTATCAAGAATAGTTTTAACAAAATCTTCAGATAAGGCAATGCCAGGAGGATACGCAAGACCCAAGCGTTCAAAAATCAAAAAACCCGCTTCCTTATTTCCAAGTGAAACAGAAAAAGGGCTTTTGCCCAGTATCCTGACACCTGAATTAACTATAGATTCAATATCTTTAACAAATGATGTGCTTTCCTCATTCTTGCCTAAAAGAGCTTTTCTTAATGACGATTTCCCCACAAGCACACAAAACTTCAACAATGAATCATATTCTCCAGGAACAACATAAAAATTCTGATAATATTGAGTATAATAATGCTCAGGATTAAAAGAATAATCTCCGACTGTTCCCTCTCGAGCAAAACCTACATAAGCCTTTTCTAAATTATAAATATCTGAAATACCAACTTTATATTTTAAGAAATCTGAGAAAGAATCATTATCGATAACGCGCGAATAGCTTTCGCCATTACTATATCTATCATGTTCATCAATAATAATAATTTCTCCGTGTGGAACATGTCCAAGAGCAAATTTTCTGTCCTTTTCTATGAGAGCTTTAACATGCAGAGTGTACAACTTAAAAAGAACATGCTGATCAATTTTAAGATTAATCTTGCGTGCAGAGTTAAGAATTTCTACAAAATATCTATCCTTTTTAGGATCATAGGCTCCTTTTTTATCACCCAACATAGCCGCATCTACATCTCCATCTTCAGGTCTAATCTCAACCTCAACAGTCGATGACTTGCCAACCTCTGAGCTATCAATCCTTTTTGCATTATCAGTTTTCTTAACAATTAGGGCATTGTCTACAGAAACAATTTCCATATAAGCAGGAGTTCCTTCTACTTCTTCATGATAAATAATATCAACATTCTTTAAAACTAACACACCATCTTCCTTGTATTTCTGAAGTTCAGGAATTGCATTTAAATCAATCTCTTCATTTGCTTTATTGATAATACTTACTTTTCCTGCAAGACGAGCATCTTTTGACTTCACTTTTCCTTCAATTCTTAGAGACTTTAATTCTCTTAATTTTATATGTCCAAATGCATTAATAAAGTTTTGATATTCTTTCCAATACTCCTTGTCATTAGAATTTTCAATGATTATTTCTGGAGGGACAAGTCCATCCTCAGCATCATTTAACGAGAAATTTAAATCAAAATCATAATAATCACTGTAACTTTGTAGCAACATATCAAAGGGATTTTTTACAGGAGTAAAAAATAATGTTCTAGGAATATCTACAAAAAACAACGCCCTGTCTAACCCTTTAGATGACAATATCTCTTTCACCTTTGGATTTGTTGTTGTTTGAAAGAACTCATTTAAGTTATGCATTACAGTTCCAATTGCACCGTCAATAGGTCTAAAATATCTATCATCTCCTTTATCTTTAAGTTTTTGTGCAAAAGGTTTTTTAATTAAAGTTGGAGAAATAATCTTTAATATTTCTTTAACATCCTTATATTCATCCAGTTTTTTTAAATCCTCAAATATTTCACTTAAAATTGATTCATTAATGTAAAAAATGTTTGTGTTAAATGGTTGTTTGCCTTCTTCTCCAATGCCATTTTTTTGTCCAGCAGAATAGAATTCTTCCTCTTGATTCGCTAGGACAGCATCTGCTTTTTCCATCTGAGCAGGAACAAGCACATCTTTACCTTCTACTTGAATAATTTTTGCCCCATCTTTTCCACCTTTTTTATCAATTGAAGTTGCAGGAGTCGTCAATTTTACTATCGGTAAATTATTTTTTATCATCCATCCTGTTATATATTCATCCACACGGCTATTGATATTGTCTCCGTTGTAAAACACTCTGATATGTTTTTCATCGTTTTCTTTAATAGGATCTTTTATAATATTATACAAAAACAAGAACCCTAATTGTCCATGACCTCCCGGCTGCTTATAATTCAGTCCTTTTCTAAGATTTTTTAAAACTAAACTATTACTCTCTTTCTCGAACCAAGGAAGATCTTTTTGTTCTATCATTTCCAGCACTTCAATCCCAACCTGATCTGATTCTAAAATCTCTCTGTATGTTCGTTTTCTACTATTTGTCTTAAGCCTGTCATGAAAATAATCTAATTTATCAAGAAGATCCTTGTAGGAAGCTTTTGATTGCCAATTTACAAGCGGCTGAAGCTTCATTTTAGAGAATTTATTTTTCTTGGCGATATCAATAAGTTGCAGCAGCTTTGCTTCAGCAACACTTACGAATATCTCTTTTTCCTCTCGTTTAATCATATAACCAAGATCTGTCCCCTTAGCTCCCATTTTAATTGAATTGACCTCTTCTTCAGTCAACCCTTCTATTCTTGCTTTATTTTGTAAGAATTTTAAACGATTTAAAGATTCGCCTATTCCTCCATCCATTGAATTTATCGTAACGATAGCCTGTTTTGCAACTTTTGCGTTTTCTTCGTCAGCTGCAATTTCTGCGTAAGAATAAGAGCCTAGCAACTTTTTGCGTTCTTCTTCTGTTAACATAGAAGCTAATATAAAATTCTCACCTTCCTTCATGTTCTTTCTATCTAAAACGATTTTTAATTGTTCTCCCTCTATAGGCATTTGAACCCAAAGATTAGCAAAATATTCTCTATCGGAATTCGAAAATCCATATAATTCTTGAGCCATTTTTAGAATTCTCAATTGCTCTGCACTTAAAGCAGGACAAATTTCAATCTTTTCAAAAGCATCAACAGGCTCATACCAAGCCTCTTTTTTATATGTTATAGAGCCTGACTCCCACCCAGTATGTCCTTCGGGATGCTGAGACATGACAAAACCTTCTCCCCACGCTTCAGTAACTTCTTCTGCAGGATGATGAATTTGATGCTCATTTCCTTTTTCATATTTAATTTCAAAACCATACCCTTCTTCTTTAAGCTTTAACGCTTTAGATAAAAATTCTAAAGTTTTTGCTTTTTTGTTATATGGATTTCTTTTAATCGTACTTTCTGGAATTTTATCAACAAGCTCATCAAAAGTACTGATAATTTCTTTTACCTCTAAACCTTTTCTATTTCTAAGCACTTCTATTGAAGCAAGTCGTTTTTCATCGCTTTTCTTCTCATTCAATGCTCTTTTGATATGCCACCCTGTAGGCATGCCCAGCATCGCCTCATCTACATCTTCTTCAGGTCTAATCTCAACCTCAACAATCGATGACTTGCCAACGCTTGAACTATTAATCCTTTTTGAACTTTCAGTTCTTTTAACTACCATCGCCTGATCTTTGAATCCACCTGAAAAATATTTCTTCGGAACAATTTGCTTAGACTCTGGGTCGTACTCTTCCCTTATATGATTGTATACACCCTTTTTATAGGCAATCATGTATTGGTTGTAGATTTGTTCTGGAGTTGTCATTGCGAGCGTATTTTGCGAAGCAATCTCATTATTGGAGATTGCCGCGTCGGTTTGGTTTTCTGATTGCCTCCTCGCAATGACATCAGAAGCTTTAACACCTGCCACCTTATTTTGGTCAATGTATACTTTTGAAAGAATGCTATTTTTAACTTTTTGCTTATACCATTTGGCAAGGATAAGCGAATGATACATCTGACGTAGTGAGGCAAAATGTTGCCCTTGATTTACTTCTTTTTCTATTTCAGGAATAATTATATTTCTTATTAATTGAACATTAACATCTTCTGCTTTGCTATCCGCTAAACGCTGTTCGCTATTCGCTAAATAATCCTTATCAAGCATTACCTTCAATTTTGACTCAACTACATAAACAGTTACGCCGTTTTCATAAATGGTAGCGCTCTCAGGTAAAATCCAAACCTTATTAAATGTATCTGCAGGTATATTACTAATGCCTTGCTCTTCTGCTTTTGCATAAATCGCCTCCCAAAGCTTTTTACCAACCTCTCCCTCAGGATGCATCAAAGATGCTGTTAGCTGTTTTAGGATATAATCTTGAGCTAATAAATCGCGACCTAACTCTGTTTTACCTAAAGCATCTGGAACAATGCGATCACGCTCTACTGGAGATAAGTTTACCCACAAATCACCCTTTGGAACTGTCATAGAGGCTAAAAAATAATTTACGAGGCGTTTGCTTTCAGTTTTTAGCTCTTCCCCTTCTAGCTTAGAATTTCCATTATCAACAATAAAATCAAACTTAAAAGGATCTTCTAGATGAACTGTCATGCCTCTTAAGAGAGTTGGAACATATGCAGCGCTTTGTGTAACCATTACGCCTGGCGTAGGCAAGTTAATCACGCTCTGAGCAAAGGACGGCGAAAGTAATACCGAGCTAAAGACAAGTGTTAAGATTAATAAAGCACAAATGCTCCTATAAACATTATTAGTTTTTCTTGTGGTAAAAATGTTCATCCATTATCTCCTGATTGTTTATCCATTAAAAAAGCCACCCCTTAATTACACAGCAAATTTGCTATGCATAAGAGTGGCTGGATTATGCAAAATTTTATTTTGTTCTGGGGTTAAAGTATGCCATATTTTGACTATTTGTCAATATATAGGAATATACACTAAATATTAATATTTTAAGAGTTATTAGCCAGAAATATTGCTCGCTTTGGCGCGGGATATCCTTCTATTGTGAAATTCGAATTCTCTGGATCAAGAAAGCTAGAAAAAGATTCAAAACCCATCCATTTTGTAGTTCGCTGCTCAGCGCTTGTCGTTTGACTTACATCAACTAATCTTATATTTATAAATCCCCTCTTTTTAAGCCAAGCTTCTAATGTTTTAGCTGACGGAATAAAAAACACATTTGACATTTTTGCATAACAATTACTAGGCGATAGACAATCTCCATCCTCGCCATCAATTATAAGAGTCTCTAGTACCAGTTCTCCCTTACTTCTTAATAATGACTTTAATTTTAATAAAAGATCAAAAGGCGATCTCCTATGATATAAAAGCCCCATACAAAACACAGTATCAAAAGCGCTAATATCATCAGGCAAATCATCAATTCCTAAAGGAAGTAGTCCTACATTTTGTTGTTTTGCAAAATGTTGCAAAACATAAAACTGAATTATATAAGAAAATGTAAAGTCAGCCCCTAAAACTAATTTTGGATTATTAGCAGCTGCGCGCAGGCAATGGTATCCGTTTCCACAGCCTACATCTAAAACTAATTTATCTTTAAGAGGTGCAATATGATTTTTTAGCCTGTCCCATTTCATATCAGAACGCCACTCGCTATCTATCTCTATTCCAAATAAATTAAATGGCCCCTTTCGCCAAGGAGAAAACTTCATTAAAAGATCTTTCAAGTTTTCTCTTTGTTTATCGTCACAATCTTGTTTTTTTCCTATACAAATACTTGAAGTGTTTAAATCTATTGAGGAAGGTTTTATCTCTGGTAAGCTATCTAAAATATCTATCCATTTAGGTAAATCGCCATTATTAGAATTCTTGATTATATCATCAGCTCTCGTTTTAAGTTCATCTGCTACAGAGCTTAGGCGAGTGGTTTTCATGCAGTCAAATATATGGTCATATCCAATTGTTTTCATCGAAGTATTTTACACAAGCAAAAAGGTAGACGCTACCTTTTTCTTTTGCTAGGATATTGGTCTATGGAACATGTCGATATAACAATCATTGGTTCTGGAGCTATAGGTTTAGCTACAAGTTATAATCTGTCTAAGAAATTTGCGGACAAAGATATTCTAGTAGTCGAACAATACAATTCTTTTGGACAAGAGACTAGCTCGCGCAACTCAGAAGTAATTCACGCAGGCCTCTACTATAAAAAAGATAGCCTTAAGGCAAAATGCTGTATTGAAGGCCAGAAGCTTCTTTATCAATTGTGCGCCGAACACGATATCCCCCATAAAAAGCTAGGCAAACTCATTATCGCCCCAACTAAAAACGAAATAGAAAAAATAGAAGCAATTTATAAAAATGCTATTGATTGCGGAGTAACAGGTTTAGAAATAATTGATAAAGCAAAAATAAAAGAATTTGAACCTAACATTGAAGCCCAAATAGCAATATATTCACCTGATACAGGAATAATTGATACGCACTCCCTTATGAAATTCTTTTATGAAGCATCTAAGGCCTCTGGCGTTGAATTTGCATTCGGAATAAAAGTAATTGGAATAAAGAAATGTAGCGGCTACTATGAGATAACTGTGAAAGAACCCTCTGGCGAAAGCTTCTGTTTTGAAACTAAAACAATAATAAACTCTGCGGGCCTTTCATCTGACAAAATAGCTTCAATGGTCGGACTTGATATTGAAAAACTAGATTACAAAATAAACTATAACAAAGGTCAATATTTTAGATTAAATAATCCTAAAAAATTTAATATATCTCGACTTATATATCCTCCGCCATCAAAGTCTGGCTTAGGAATTCATATAACACCTGATTTAGCTTCAGGACTTCGTTTAGGTCCTGACACTCAATATATTGACGAACTTAATTATGATGTAAATGAAGCTGATAAACAAAAATTCTACGAAGATGTAAGACCTTTTTTAAGCAATCTATTACTAGAAGATCTAATACCTGACACTGCAGGAATTCGACCTAAGTTACAAAAACCAAATGAGGCTTTTCACGATTTTGTCATTAAAAATGAGGCAGATCAAGAATTTGAAAATTTTATAAATCTGATTGGAATAGAATCGCCTGGAATTACAAGCTGTTTATCAATTGCAGATATGGTAGAAGAACTTATATAGAAGGGCTTTAATAGTCCCCTTGAATTACTCCGTAGTATTG
>JAVCCJ010000033.1 GCA_030765585.1 Candidatus Zapsychrus exili
AACTATTGATAAAATATGTTATCAATAGTTTGTTCAAAAAATATACGAAAAATAAATTCATATGAGTAGAAAATTTAAAATATTATCAATCGATGGTGGTGGAATTAGAGGCTTGATTCCTGCAATGTTTTTGGAGGAGATTGAAAAATCTCTACCCGAGCCAATTTGGAAATATTTTGACTTGGTATGCGGAACAAGCACAGGGGGCATTATTGCGTTAGCTATTGCAGTTGAAAAGAAAATGAGTGAAATAAGAGAAATTTATGAAAAAGACGGTTATGAAATATTTCCTTTAGAAAATAAAAATAATCTTATTAAATCAGCCATATCAAATATAAACATGTTGTTTGGTCATGGAGAAAAATATCCTTCTAGTTTTCTTGAGAAAAAGCTTAAAACAGTTTTTAAGATTAATGATGATTATTATAGGATGAATGATTCAAAGCTTGGCGTGTGTATTCCTTCTATTAATATTTCTAAGGGTCAAGTTGGCATTTTTAAAACTCCTCACAAAGTGGTTATTCCGAAAAAAGAAAAATTCTTTTCTGATGAAAACCTAGAAATGTGGAATGTTGCAAGGGCAACTAGTGCGGCACCGACATATTTTAAAACAACTAAGATAAATAGTTCCTTTTATATTGATGGTGGTCTTTTTGCAAATAATCCTAGTCTTGTTGGTATTATTGAGGCCAGGCGATGTAATTTTGACTTATCGGAGATATCATTGCTGTCATTAGGAACTGGTGGCTCCACATATCAGATAGATGATAAAAGAGCTGAGAAAATGAATCTGTTAAACTGGGGCGGCGTGAAAGGAATTTTTGAAATTTCTTTAGAATCTCAATCGAATTCTATTGAGAACAGTATTTCCTTACTTAATCCAAAAGAATATATTCGAGTACAACATAATTTTAAAGAGAATATAGGTTTAGATGACATGGGGCAATTGAATAATCTTGTGAAAGCTGCTGAATATTTAATAAAAGAAAAGAAAGAGCAGGTTTTGTCTTCTTTTTTTAATGATTTAGCTGCAGGACATTTGTACCCAATTAAGAAAGAAGTTAAATAAAAAGGAGAATACAATGGCTGATTGTAATGATTTATTTCAAAGTTATTTTACTGCGATTAATATCGATACCACAAAGAAAACAAATTTAAAAACGGCAAGAGAAGCAATTAGAGGAAAGATTAGGAATTACTTTAAAGATGAGTTGGGATTTAATCTTCCAAAATTTCATGGTCAAGGGTCATATATGATGAAAACAATCGTTAATCCTTTGGACGATGAATATGACATAGATGATGGGATATATTTACAGCATTTAAATGATGGGAAAGCAGATTGGCCTAATCCAAAAGAAGTGCATCAATGGGTTTATGATGCGGTTAAAGGGCACACAAAAGAAGAGGCTGTAGATAAGCCAACATGCATTAGAGTTATTTATGCTGGGAATTATCACGTAGACTTACCAATATATGCTTTTTGTGGTGAAGTGCCTTATCTGGCAAATACAGGGGTGAAAGGATGGCATGAAAGTGACCCTAAAAAAATTACTGATTGGCTTATAGAAAAAGTTTCAAATAAATCGGAACAATTAAGGACTATAATAAAATATTTAAAGGCATGGGCAGATTATCAATCTTTAGAGCATGGAGAAATGCCAAGCGGACTTGTTATTACAAAATTAGTAGTTGATAATTATGTTGAGCGAGTTAGAGATGATGTTAGTTTTGCACGCACTATCAGTTCAATAAATGATAGCATAAAGGTAAATTTTGATATATTGAATCCTGTTGACAGTGAGGAAGTAATAAGTGATAGGATGACAGTATCTGTTAAAGAATCTTTTAAAAAGCTTATTCAAAGATTATCAAATAATGGTGAGTCTGCAATAAATGAGGAAAGTAAAAAAAAGGCATGTGTATTGTGGAAGTCAGAATTTGGTGACAGATTTTATGATTGTGATAGTTTTAAGGAAAAAGTTACAGCTATGGCAACATCTTCCCCTGCACTATTAAAAAATGATGCAAGGTCAGCAAAATAAAGTGATTGATGCTTTTTATAAAGATAGAATATTAACAGCGAAGAAATATCTTAAATCTAAATTCAACTTATCTGTTTGTGATAAAAAAGACTCAGATATTGCGAGAATAGAAAAAAGTAGATGTTTGCCAAAATGTTTTAATGATTTTGAAGTATGGAAAGTCAAAGTCAACACACCATTCGGAGATTGCTTTCTCTTAATATTTATACCTGCCAGGTTCCCAGATAATTTCCCTAAAATATTTTTGCCGTTTGATATTTTTAATAGAATATATCCTGTCCCACATATAGATAAAAATGGGTTCATTTGTACACGAGATGAGTCTTTAATAGTAATAAATGATGAAATGCCGGGGCAGGCTATTGAGGAATTAATACATGTTGCAATAGAAATTTTAGATAATGGGATAAATAAGAGAAATGAGGATGATTATTTTAAAGAGCTAATTGCGTATTGGAATGATAATGCTGACGCATTGGTGATGACAAATTTTGAAGTATTGAACAAGCCAAGACTACTTAGTCTTTTTGCATTGAATGATAAATTGTTCGGCCGTACAGACATAATCGGACAGTCTTTAGAATATTTAGATAATTGGTTAAAAAACTTTAATGTTTCCATTAAGGCGGAGCATAAAGAAAGAATATTATTTATTCCAGTGAAGCATGTCTTGCCTTTTGATTTAGAAACATTTCAAGATGTGTATAGTTATTTACAGAAGGCTGTTGATGCAAAGTTGTTCATACATGTTGATGATTATTATAATAGAAAACAAAGCAACTATTCTGTAATTTGTGCAATGGAAATAAACGGAAGTCTAGGGTTGTTCGGGTGGAGCCATCCTGGTTGGATGAATAGAGAGGTTAAAGGATTCAGAAGAGGTCACGTTCCTTTCAGTGTTTTTCGACATGAAAGATGGATTAAATCTATAAAAATTAATAGAGTAAAAATGTACAGATTAGATGAATTACGTCTTTCTGCCAGAGAGAATTAAGTGAAAAAGAAACACTCTATAGCAATCTTAGGTTGTGGCTCCGTGGGTAGTTTTTTATCAATGGAGGTGGCTAAGGGTGGAACTGACAAGATAATGCTAATGGACAATGAAATCCTTGCTCCTGAGAATGTTGTGAGGCATTTATGCAGCTTAGATGATGCTTCAAAAGAGCTAAAGAAAGTAATAACTGTAGAAAGTGTTATAAGAAATAAATTTCCAAAAATTAACTGCATATCCTGCGATGATGATATCTTGGAATATTTACATAAAAAAGAATGCAAATTTAATAATTATGACATCATAGTTTCATGCGTGGGTAATCTTTCTGTTGAGAGACGTTTAGATTTTGCGGTTAAGCATAATATATTTTGTAAGGATTTAATTTATTTATGGGTAGAGCCGTATGCGATAGCTGGCCACATACTTTATATCCCTAGAAATAAAGCAGGAACTTTAAAAGAACATTTTACAGACAAGGGTGATTTTAAGTATTCAGTATTAAACAATGCATTTGTTTTTTCTAGGAGAGAAACAGGTTGTCAAAGTTCATTTATTCCTTATTCATCTGATGAATTAGAGCAGTTTGTGATATATGCAGGAAAAATAATAAACGAATTAATTGGTGAAAGTTATAAAGAAAGTGTTCTATATTCATGGCTGGGAAATTTAAGGATGGCTTATGAAAAAGGGTTAACAATAAATAATAAGTATATAGATTGTCTGCCATATACTACAGTAAGAAATAATCTTGATATTTAATTGCTTATGAAAAAGAAATTGACAAAAACAATATTTAGCTGTTCCTCAAGAGAGGTTAGGTTTTCATCTGAAGTTTTGAAAGAGTTAAGTACATTTGAGCAAAATGGAAAACAACCAGAATCAGGTGGTATTTTACTGGGTAAAGTTTATACGCATTATGATGAAATTCTAGAAATTACCACTCCTGGTCAACTTGATAAACATGGTTCATTCTTTTTCTATCGAGCAAAAAAATCAGCACAAAAAGTGATAAACAAGAAATGGAAGCAAAGTAAGGGAGAATTAATATATCTAGGCGAGTGGCATACTCATTGCGAAAAAAATCCCACCCCATCTTTGGAAGATAAGAAAATGATAAAGAACATGCTGACTACAACTAAAATGGAAATTAATTATTTATATTTAGTTATAGTAGGACAAGATAATACCTATTTTTCTGCAAGACAAGTAACCACAGGATTTATTGTATTAGAGCAGCTAATTTAATATTAGATATAACTAATAGACAGCATTTAATAATTCACCTTGAAAGTAGGCGAATCCATCAAATCCTCACCTCGTTTATCATAAATCCTCGTCGTAGCAATATTTGCATGTCCTAAATAATCCTGAACCTTCCCTAAATCAGCTTTATTATTCAAAGAATTCGTTGCAAACGTTGCTCGGAGAGAGTGGGGATGAAAATTATCCGTATCAATGCCGGACACACCTGCCCATTGCATAACAATTTTATAAATTGCATAACTCGACATATGAGTAATATTCCCGTCTTTATCTTTACGTTTCTTAAGAGCGCAGAAGAGAGGGGACTCAAGATCTTTCTTTCGACCATCTTTCTCTAAATACATATAAATACGTTGTTGCGTCAAAGGGTGAAGGGGGAGGTCTCTGGTTTTAGATCCTTTGCCTTTTACTCGTAAATGAGGCACACTCTTAACACTGTGTATGCTCTTTACCTTTAAATCTTTAACTTCTGAGCGTCTAAGGCCATGATAAAGGAAAACAGCTAATATGGCACGATCTCTGAGACCTTGTATGGTCTTGTCTGTTGGAGCCTCAAGTAATTTCTTAGCTTCGATATCACTAATAGGATCTGATTTGCCAATATTAGACTCAACCTTTGGCCGAGTTATATTACTGCAAGGATTATCTCTAATAGCAGATCTTTCACAAAAATATTTAAACAGAGCAGAGACTGCCGAGATCTTTCTTGCAATACTCTCATTTGATAAACCAGTTTTTCTTAAATGACTTATCCAATTAGTTACATGTTTACGTGTAACTAAACGATAATCTTCAGGAGTTTCAATCTTAAGAAAGGTTTTAAATTCATTAACATCAAACTTATAAGCTGTAGCAGTCTTTTCGCTTTTGTTGCGACGTTCGGCGATCCAGTCGCTTTCAGGTGGGATATCCTTCAAAATGTGGTATTCTTTGACCTCTAAGGGTCGTTTAGGAGTCTTTTCAGGCATGCAACCATTATAACTTAGTATTAAATGGTTATCAACCTTTAGTTGCTATAATGTATATTATAGCAACTAA
>JAVCCJ010000013.1 GCA_030765585.1 Candidatus Zapsychrus exili
CAGAGGGCAAAAGAATCTATATTCCTGGTCGTAACATTCATCACACATAAAACCACCAACAGAATCAACAGCAGGCGAACAAACCTCATCGTCAGGGATAAGATCTCCGCAATACTGACAAGTATAAAACTTTTTATGCAGTCTGTTAGAGATAGGCTCTGCATAGTGGGAGCTGAAAAGATCATTAAATTCTTTTACCCTTCTCTGATACCATTTTATTTTTGACTCCTTGCCCATCTTATTTATCCTCCTTGTTCTCTATTAGTGATTTTAAATTTGATGCTGGGATCATTCCGGCTGCTGCTGAAATTTCAGTGAACTCAACAAGGTCTTTTAATTGCCGGATGATTTCTTTTTTTTGTGCTAACTCATCCCTTAATTCTTTTATCAACCTATCCTTACTTATTTCTCTCACTTTTTTCCATACAAAGAGCCTATTTGATTTCATAGTAAAATAAACATCCCCCTTTTCTTATTAAAAACAACTTGATATTCAACGGCTGTTTCCCCTTGCCTGTTTTTT
Source organism: Candidatus Zapsychrus exili (assembly GCA_030765585.1). Taxonomy (GTDB): domain Bacteria; phylum Omnitrophota; class Gorgyraeia; order Zapsychrales; family Zapsychraceae; genus Zapsychrus; species Zapsychrus exili. The sequence continues at coordinate 524 of JAVCCJ010000013.1, forward strand.
GCAAGTTCAATTTCGGTTATTGACGGATCGATAAAATCTCTTTTGTTTTTCTTATAATAACCTTCCCTGAATAAAAACATTATCATATCTGCATCCTGCTCAAGCCGTCCTGTTTCAGCAAGATCTGCCTTGGTCGGCCTTTTATTATCTCTTGATTCAAGACTCCTGTTTAATTGACAAAGCAATAATATAGGAAGTCTTAATTCTTTAGTAAGCTGCTTTAATTCAGAACAATTCTTGCTAATACCGATATACGGAAGAGTGCCTTTCTCATATGATATCTGATTTAATTGATCTATAATAATTATCTTACATCCCATTTTTTTAAATTTGCGGCACCTTCTTTTTACATCGTCGATATTTGCGCTTGAATCATTTACTATTATCGGTAAATCTGACAACCTTTTTGATGCACGCTCAAGAGTTTCTATATTTTTATCAGATAATGATTTCCTTGCATAAAATATCATAGAATTTATATCAGATTCCTTTGATAATGTTTTATCTGCAAATTGTTCTTTGTCCATTTCTATTGGAAGGATACCAACCATGTCACCACTATACCCAACCCTCAAGGCTATTGAAAAAGCCAGGGAACTTTTCCCCATTCCAGGCCTGCCGGCCAACAAAATAAGTTTTGATCCCCATACCTGCATATATTTATCAAGCTTAGGCATACCAAAGCTTAACCCGAGTTTAAATTCAGCAGTTTGCGCTTGTTTTATATTTTCAATGGCATTTTCCATAAGGTCTTCCATTGTATAAAATTTATCTTTTGAAACAGCTGTTTGGATATTAAGAATTTTTGATTGTGAGTCAGAAATATATTGCTCAATGTCTTTTACATTAAAGCCTTCTTCTATTATACCAGAAGCGATAACTATTAATTCTCTTGCTTTAGATAGCTCCATAATCCTTTTGGCATATGCCCTGATATTTATTGCCAATGGTGCTTCGTCTGCTATACAAGACAAATATGCAAGACCGCCGACTGCCTCTAATTCCTTTTGTTTCGATAGTTCTGAGGAGACTGTCAGCAAATCAATAGGCTCTTTCGCTTTGTTTATATTAAGCATAGCCTGAAATATTTTTTTATGGGCCCCTTTATAAAAGTCTTCAGGTATTAATTCTTCTATATCGTTAAGATGTTTTCCATTAATAAAAAGAGAAGACAATACAGATTCTTCCATGTCAATATTTTGTGGTTGTATTTTTGAAAGCAATAGATCGTTCATAACATAGCCTCTTCAACCTCTCGATCAATATCCTCTTGTGTTTCTTTTTTAGGTTGGTTTATAGTTGGGATTAATTCTCTTTTAGCAGCATTTAAATAACCCTCAAATTTAGAACTGAATAAAGTTAGAGGCCTAAGATATTCTTGCTTTTCTCCATCTTTAAGCCATTGGCCACATTTAAAATCAATAACAACTTTAAAATCATCAGGAGAAAATCCTTCTTTTGTTCTAGCGTTGATCAGCTCTATTGTTTTCTTTGTTGTAGGTTTAAATTCTGAGTTTGTTTTTCTATTTAGATAATCGACTACACGACTATATATTTCTTTAGGATTAGGATCAGGTTTAGTAGTAGTGTCATGCAATGTGTCCCCGACCTGTCCCCGACCTGTCCCCGACCTGTCCTTTTTGTCGTTAAGAGATAGGTCTATTAGGTGTATAGGGTGTCCCTCGTGTGTCCTCTTGCTGTCCTTAACGTGTCCTCTATCTGTCCCGATACCATTTATGAACTTTCTAACCTTATTTCTTGACCATCCCCATAGTTTTGAATACCCGGAAATAGTGCCAGAAATACTATTATCAATATCAAGCTGATATGAAAACATGGCTTCAATCATTGAAAATTCCCTCTTAATAGATTTAAACTCTTGAGCAAGGTATTTGTCCAATGGAATCCACTTTGATCCCCTGGTCATATTTAACCCTCGTCAAGATAAGTCTGGATTGCCTTTTCAACAGCCTCATTAACAGGCGAAAATCCACCGGCCTGTTGAGTAAAATATATATACCCAATTTTGCCAAACAGATATTTTTTATGGAACCACA
>JAVCCJ010000004.1 GCA_030765585.1 Candidatus Zapsychrus exili
GCCAATATAGTCGTTACTAGGACTGGTACCAGTTCATACGCATAAATAAAGTAGTAAAAATATAATTTAGGAATTAAAACATTGGAGCTCTCGTATAAAGAGCTCCAATGTTTATACAAAAAGCAAACAATTATGAGTAACAAAAAAGGATTTACTTTAATAGAAATAATAATTGTTATTATTATTGTTGGAGCCATTGCGGGACTTGCTTTGCCTCGCTTTGGACTTACTTTTGAAAAGATAAAATCCCAAGAAGGTGTTCAGATTTTAACATCTGTTTATAATGCTCAAAAGATCTATTACGTTGAAAATGGAGCCTATGCTACTTCTATGGGCAGTCTAGATATTACAGTGCCTACGCCGCAACATTTCGCTGCTCCTGTGCCCAGGAACAACCCTTCAAGCACAGTTGTTAGGATTGATAGATCAACAGGTGCTTATAGGCTCATAATTAGCTACCTAGGCACAATAAATTGCCAGAACTATTCTCCATACCCAAGTTGCACTCAAATAGGATATTAAAATTATGAAAAAAAACGGATTCACATTAATAGAGATACTTATAGTAATTGTTTTGCTGGGAATCATTTCTGGGTTCGCTATACCAAGCTATTCAAAGGCAATAAACAAAGCCCATGAAAAAGATACCGTTGTTCAGCTTACTGCGATACATGCTGGCAATATGATTTATAAGGCTCAAAGTGGCAGCTATTTAACTGGGACTAACAAAAACCTTTCTTACGTTAATTCCAATCTTAAACTAAATGTAATTGCTAATTCTGCAACATACAACTATACTGGAGCTTCAGCAACTTTTGCAGCTACCGCTCAATACGGCAGCTTTACAGTTAAGGTTACTCATGCGGCTATCAGCTCTAGCAATCCTTGTTGCAACTCTGGCTCATGCCCATCTTTAACCGCTTGCCGGTAGGTAGTGGTATATAAGGTACTCTAATGTTACAAATTTTGAGAAAAAACGGTTTTGCATCAATCATGGAAGTCATTGTGTCGTCAATTGTCTTTCTAATAGCTGCTTTTGGAATTCTTTCTACTATATCCCAATTAAGACCTCAAGGAACAGGCTCAGCAAAAAAACTAGAAGCGGCTTACATTGGAAAAGAAGTCATAGATGATATTCGCGGACAGGTTGATGCTAGAATATGGGATGACCCAGGAAACCTTCTTGCTGTTGGCACAACCCACACTGAAATAATTAGAGAATTTAATGTAACCTGGTGGCTTGAAGATGTTCCTGATATGGGCGCAAGAAAACTTGAAATGATAATAGAGTATCCAGAATAAAGACCAAACAAATGCATATATTAAAAAATAAAGCTCTAACTTTAACCGAACTTTTAGTTTCAACTGTTCTTGTCGGAATAGTGATGATTGGTGTAGTGTCTATGAACTATGCGATAAAGCAGGTTCAAGAGTCTACAAACAAATCAAGCATGCTTGCCATGCGCACAGCGTCTACAATGAGCTATATAACAAGAGAGGGATCTCAAGCGATAGGAGACGTGTCTTCGTATGGAATAGTGCTAAACACAACAAATCCATCAACCTGCAATTGGGTTTCTTTTCGTCAAGATACAAGCGATTCAGCAGATGATTATACGGATGACATCTGGAAAATATTTATAAGGGATCTTAACACAAATACTTTGCGTATGTGCGAACAAACAATAGCTCAGGGGGGATCTACTCCAAACACATCGAGCAAGTGTTCTGTTGCAAGCTCAATAATAATTTCTCAGCATATTCAAAATGTAACATTTGAATTATTAAATAACCCCAATCAATCATATCTTGATTTCTATTTAAGTATTGCAATTGACGCTAGATACACTCCGGACTCTGCTGTAAATCCAATTGAAAATCCAGAATATTTTCTTCAAACCAAAATAAGCCCAGCTTCACACAGTTGGTAAGTTTCTCTAAGAATCAACAAAACTACAAAAAATATGTTATAATTTAATTATGGAAAATAAAGCAATAATAAAAACTATTAAATTTTTAAGCGTTCCTCTGATAAGTTCTTTTCTGGCAATCTCTATGTGTGCGCCAACAGTCTTTGCTGAGGGTCAAATCATAGACTCTAAGGAGAAAGCGGAAGAGAATGCAAACAAAATAGATCAAGAGGAAGAAAAAGAGACTATAGATGAGGTTGTTCGGGAGGAGAATGCAAACAAAATAGATCAAGAGGAAGAAAAAGAGACTATAGATGAGGTTGTTCGGGAAGATAAAAATACAAGATATCAAAGAGTAATTCAGAAAAAAAGAAATATAGCAAATCTTAAACCTGTCATAAAAAAAAGCAAAGAAAAAGAGAAGTCAGAAGAAGGCAAGGAACATGAAAAAGCGTTCAAGAAAAAAGAAAAGATTAAGCTAAAAGAAGAAAAAAAGTTAGAAAGAAGAAAAAGAAGAGTTAAGAAGCAACGATTGCGAAGAGAAAAAGAAGTTGAAAAGAACCTCGAGAGAAAAAACAAAGAAAGACTTAGGAAATTAAAGATAGTAGAAGACAGAAAAAAGAAACTTCATAAAAAGATGGAAAGAATAAAAAAGAACGCTGAAAAAAGAGAGAAAAGAAGCAAAAAAAGAAGGAGAAAGAAGTAAAAACTTAACATGCATACGCTTTACTACCACGAAACAAAACTTACCGAAAAAGAAAACATAACTCTTAAAGATTCTGATGAGATACACCATCTTAAAAATGTCCTAAGATTAAAAAAAGGGAACAAGGTAACTGTTTTTGATGGATTGGGCACTGAAGCTTTAGGGGAAATAAAACACATAAAAGAGAACGAAGTAATAATATTTATAAAAAATGTGAAGGAGCTTGAATGCACTGCAAATAAAATTATTCTTGCATGTGCAATACCCAAAAAAAATAAATTTGAACTTATAGTAGAAAAGTGTACTGAGCTTGGAGTAAGTGAGATAATTCCAATAATAACAAAAAACTCAGATGTAATATTAAGCGGAGAACGCGCAAACAAAAAGCTTACTCGTTACAAAAATATTGCCATAAGCGCATCAAAACAATCAAAAAGAGCAACCATACCAACAATTCATCCTATATGTAGCTTTAAGGATGCCCTTAGCAAACTTTCAAAAGAAACAACCGCACTAATACCAAGCCTAGAGGAAAAATCTAATAATATTCTTAAAATCCTAGAGAAAACAAAAGATATTGGAAAAATATCACTTTTTATAGGACCTGAGGGAGACTTTACTAAAGAAGAATACTCTCTAGCATCAAAAAGCGGGTGCATACCCGTATCTTTAGGCAAAAATATTCTTAGAGTTGAAACAGCAGCAATATGTACTGTTTCTTGCGCAAGCCTATATCATCAAATATAATAATCTTTATATTTAATATAAATAGTCTATATCTATATATTATTGACAATATATCTAAGCTCGTGTATAATCCATTTCTCTTTAAAGTTTTAAATAAATTTAACAAATCCCCGGACAATCTTGCACTTTATTAATATTAAAAGCATGATTTATTCGATTTCACCTAAAAGAAGAATAGGAGAGGGTAATTATGGCAGAACAAAAGACACCAACTGAAATGGAAAACAGAAAAAAAGCACTAGAGCTCGCATTAACACAAATTGAAAAACAATTTGGCAAGGGATCCATAATGAAGCTCGACGGCGGTATAGTAAAAAATATCGAATCTATACCAACAGGTTCCATAGCACTTGATTTAGCTTTAGGTGTAGGAGGGATTCCAAAGGGAAGAGTAGTCGAAATATACGGCCCTGAATCTTCAGGCAAAACAACGCTTACGCTTAGTATAATAAGTCAAATTCAAAAACAAAACGGAACAGCAGCATTTATTGATGCTGAGCATGCATTTGATTCAGCTTATGCTCAAAAGATAGGTATTAAACTTGATGATCTTCTTATCTCTCAACCTGACACAGGCGAACAAGCACTTGAAATAACAGAAACTCTTGTTCGGTCAAATGCCGTTGATCTTGTTGTAATAGATTCAGTCGCCGCACTTACACCAAGAGCAGAAATTGAAGGAAATATGGGAGATTCTCATATGGGCCTTCAAGCAAGATTAATGTCACAAGCTCTTCGTAAGCTTACTGCAGCGATAAGCAAATCAAAGACATGCGTGATATTCATCAATCAAATAAGAATGAAAATAGGCGTTATGTTCGGAAGCCCCGAAACAACAACAGGTGGACGCGCATTAAAATTTTATGCATCTGTTCGCATAGACTTAAGAAGAATTGAGAGCCTAAAACAAGGAGACGTTTTTATAGGAAATCGCGTAAGGGCTAAAATAGTAAAAAATAAAGTTGCTGCACCTTTTAGAGAAGCAATTTTTGAAATACATTTTAATGAAGGAATATCCAGAGAAGCAGATCTGCTAGATTTGGCAGTTAAGTATGAAATCATAGAAAAGGCAGGATCTTGGTTTTCTATAGAAGGTGAAAAAATAGGTCAAGGCAAAGAAAATTCTAGAAAATACTTACAGGACAATCCTAAAATAGCCAACAAAGTTGAGAAACAAATTAGAGAAAAAGCATAAGAAATAGATTATAAGGCTGCTTATGTCATCGAAGATATGAGCTCTTCAATATAAACAGCCTTATAAAAGATATACAATAACAAAGAGGCACGGCCAAAAAAATTATTATTATGAAAACAAAAGAAATTAGAGCAAAATTTTTAAAGTTCTTTGAATCAAAAAAACACAAAATCATTGCAAGCGATTCGCTAGTTCCAAAAGATGACCCTACGGTTCTTTTTACAACCGCAGGTATGCAACAATTTAAACAGCAATTTCTTGGAAATATAGACGATTTTAAATGCGCAACAACATCTCAAAAATGCTTAAGAACAGACGATTTAACTGAAGTAGGTAAAACAGATTTTCATCACACGTTCTTTGAAATGCTAGGAAATTTCTCTTTTGGAGATTACTTTAAAAAAGAAGCTATATCTTTTGCTTGGGAATTTTTAACCAAGGAGCTTGGAATTGATAAGAATAGACTCTGGGTATCAGTATATAAAGATGATGAAGAAGCTGAAAAATTTTGGCTAAAAAATATAAAGATACCTAAAGAAAAGCTGTTTAAGCTAGGAGATAAGAGCAACTTTTGGCCATCTAATGCAAAATTAAATGGACCTAATGGGCCATGTGGGTCTTGTTCAGAGATATTTTTTGATTATAATCCAGAGGACAAAACTATTCCCTCTGACCCTGACGACATACCTGGGAGATTTTCAGAAGTATGGAATCTTGTCTTCACTCAGTTTGAGCGTAAAGAAGGCGGGGAGCTCGTTCCTTTACCTAACAAGAACATAGATACTGGAATGGGACTAGAGCGTCTAGCTGCTGTAATGCAAGGTAAGAAAAATAATTTTGAAACCGACATATTCGCACCTATTCTAAAATCAATTGAAGAAGACCTTGGAATAAAAGACATATACCAAAGAAATGTTATTGCAGACCATATGCGTGCTATTTGCTTTGGAATTGCTGATGGCGTTATTCCTTCGAATGAAGGCAGAGGATATGTGATAAAAAAATTAATTATCACAGCAACAGATATAGCAATAGCTAATGGCCATCAAAAACCTGTAATATTTAATTTAGTCGATAAAGTTGTAGAAACGATGAAAGACCCTTATTCAGAAATTGAAAAAAAGAGCAAAGACATAGCTGGCATGATTAAAGATATAGAGCAATCTTTCATTAAAGTTTGCAAAGAAAAGGTTCCTGAATTAATCGATAAATATAAAATCTTAAAAGATAAAGTTTATGATTCTAGTGCTTTTGCAGAAGAAGCTGCAGAAGAAGCTGGTGAGCTAGCGTTTAAATTTAAGGATACTTATGGACTGCCAATCAATATGATTATTGGTATATTAGAAAAACAATGTGGCCTTATGGATGAAGAAAAAACAGACATATTGAAAAAATATGACAAACTTATGGCAAAACAACAAAATCAGTCTAGAGCAACTAGTAAAATGACTGGGGATGTTTTTAAAGGCAGCGAGATAAAGACAAACTCTCCAAAAACAAACTTTTTAGGTCACAAGCACGCCAATGTAACTGGTACTGTTCTTGGACTTTTTGTAAACAATAAAACTGTTCCAACAGCAAAACAGGGAGAAAATGTTAAGATTGTTTTAGATAAGTCTTCTTTTTATGCAGAATCAGGCGGTCAAATTGGAGATACGGGAACAATAACAAAAGATAAGGTTTCTATAAAAATAACTGATACTCAAAAAATAAATGATGTATTTATTCATATTGGTGTAGTCGAATCTGGAAATATCAATGTCAACGATCAAATAAAAGCAGAGATAGATTTGGACAGAAGGCTATCTATAATGAGAAATCATACTGCGACGCATTTACTTCAAGCTGCGCTAAGAGAGGTTTTAGGATCTCATGTTCAGCAGCAAGGTTCGTCGGTAGATAACGAGCGTCTTCGCTTTGATTTCACGCATCACAAAGCACTTTTAGATGAAGAGATAGAGAAAATAGAGGACTATGTAAACAACATAATTCTATCATGTTGCACAGTAACAAAAGACTATATGTCAACAAAAGAAGCGGTGCAAAATGGAGCACTTGCTTTCTTTGCTGAGAAATACGGCGAAACTGTTCGCGTTATTTCAATAGGAAATACATCAAAAGAGCTGTGCGGAGGAACACATCTTGACTCAACAGGTCAAATTGGACTATTTAAAATTGTAAGTGAAAGCGCAATTGCACAAGGCATAAGAAGAATAGAGGCTAAGACGGGATTAAATGCATTAAGAGATATAAAGAATCAAGAAAAACAACTACTAAAAATATCTAGAAAACTAAAAGCTCCTGCAGATGAAATTGTAGGTCGTGTCTCAATGCAGTCTAAGAAAATAAAAGAGCTTGAAAAAGAACTTGAAAAATATAGATTTGAAACAATTAAAGAATCTATTGATTCTATAGTTTGTGATTCAGAAAGCGTAGGCAACACTAAGATCATCACACATTGCTTTAAAAACGCTGATATGGGGTTATTAAGAAAAGTATCCGATATTGTAAAACAAAAAGCTAAATCATCTATCATAGCACTTGGAAGCTCCCTAGATGATAATGCATATATATTGCTCTCAGTATCAGACGATATTATCAAGAAAGATATTAAAGCAAATGAAATAATTAAAGAAATTGCAGTTTTAATCGACGGAAGCGGTGGTGGAAGCCCAAAGCTTGCCCAAGCAGGAAGCAAGGAAGCGTCCAAGGTTAATGCAGCAATACAAAAATCTAAAAACATAATAAAAGAAATGCTAAAACCATGAAAACCTTAAAACAAAACGGAGTAGCGCTTCAAAAACTATACGACAGAAATCTTTATGCTAGAAAGAAATCTGTTTATGAAAAAGTAAGACGTATCGTAGAGGATGTGCGAATAGATGGTGATGAAGCCGTAATAAAATATACAAAGAAATTTGATAAAGTAAAATTAAGCCCTAAGGAAATAAAAGTTACAGAAAGCGAAATAAGCTCTGCTTTTCAAGGTATCACTAGCGATTTTATATCAACACTTAAAGTTGTTATGAACAATGTTTCTACGTTTTATAAAAAGCAAGAACACAAGCCTTGCAGAATAAAAGACGCTGATGGAGTCCTTTTAAAAGAAAATATAATACCGCTTGATACTGTAGGTATTTACGTGCCTGCTGGCACAGCACCTTTAGTATCGTCTGTATATATGTCTGTTATTCCAGCAAAAGTAGCTGGCGTTAAAAACATTATCATTGCAACACCACCAGATAAAGATGGTCGTATCAACCCGCACATATTAGCTGTCGCTAATCTGCTAAAGGTTAATGATATTTATAAAATTGGTGGTGCTCAAGCAATTGCAGCACTAGCATTTGGCACAAAAACAGTGCCAAAAGTAGATAAAATTATCGGACCTGGAAATATGTTTGTAACTGAAGCTAAGCGTCAATTATTCGGATACGTTGATATAGACATGCTAGCAGGGCCTTCTGAACTTGTTGTAATTGCAAACATGAACAGTAATCCAAATTATATAATAGCTGATCTTGAAGGACAAATTGAACATTTAGGAGGGCTGTCTGTATTAATTACAACTTCTAAGAAAATATTAAAACAGGTAAGCAAAAAAGTATCTGGCGGCTATGCTATTTACGCAAAAAATATCGACGAGGCAGTAGATATAGCAAATAAAATAGCTCCTGAGCATTTGCAAATATTAACAAACAACGCAAAAAGCATTGCGAACAAAATTAAGAACGCAGGTGCAATATTTTTAGGACCTTATAGTCCAACAGCACTTGGAGATTATGCAGCAGGACCAAGTCACGTCTTGCCAACACTTGGTTCAGCGAAGTTTTTCTCTGGATTATGCGCCTCTGATTTCTTAAAGAAAAGCCATGTTATATCTTATTCAAAAAAAGCCCTTGAGAAAGTAAGAGATCATGTTGAGAAAATATCAACGCTTGAAGGTCTTGATAAACATTGTGAGTCTATTAAAATTAGATTCAACTAACCCCGTTAGAGAACAAAATAAACTTACCCCGCTCTCTAAACGGGGTAACGAGGAAACATTATGAAACGTATTGCTCAATTAGAAAGAAAAAGCAAAGAAACAGAAATAGTAGCAGAGCTAAATATCGATGGAAAAGGACAGTCGTCTATCAAAACTAATATAGGGCTGCTCGATCACATGCTAGATCTTTTTTCATTTCATGGATATTTTGACCTAAATCTAAAAGTGAAAAAAGCTGATCTAGAGATAGATATACATCATACAAATGAAGATATCGGTATTGTGTTAGGAAAACTATTTAAAAAGGCCCTTGGTGAAGAAAAAGCAGGTATTAAGCGTTTTGGATCGGGTTCTGCGCCAATGGAATCAACGTTAGGCGAAGTAACAGTCGATATCAGCGGTCGCGGTTACTTAACCCTTAAAATTGGCGATGGAGCATACCCTATTCAAATAGCTGATCAAGATGGATATGCGATTAGCTATCTTGAGCACTTTTTAGAATCATTTGCTCATGGATTAGGAGCTACAATAAACGTTACTATAAAGAAGCCTAGTGAAGATTTGCACACCAATATGGAAGCTGCGTTTAAAGCTCTAGGTATTGCGCTTGATAAAGCAACACAAATAGATCCTAGGCGTCAAGGCGAGGTTCCTTCGACAAAGGGAATAATAGACTAAAGAGTAAACTTAAAAACTAATGGATATTAATTGCAGGGGTTCAATATTTTGAGCCCCTGCAATTTAAAATTAAAAATATGATTGCAATAATTGACTATGGAATGGGAAATCTAAGAAGCGTAGAAAAGGCGCTAGAAAAAGTTGGCGCAGATGTTTTAGTAACGCAAAGCAAAGATGAAATAGAGGCTGCAAATAAATTGGTTCTACCTGGGGTTGGCGCAATAAAACCGGCCGTGGAGAAACTTGCTAGTCTTAATCTAATTGACTCTATAAAAGAATCAATATCTCAAAATAAACCTTTCTTAGGAATATGTTTAGGTTATCAAATTTTATTTGAGAGAAGTGATGAAGGGACAGACGCAAAAGGTTTAGGCATATTAAAAGGCGATGTTAAAAAATTTGATAGCCTCAAAATACCTCAAATAGGATGGAACCAAATAACAATACAGCAAAAAGATTGCCCTATTTTTTCTGGCATAGAAAACGAATCTAACTTTTACTTCTGTCACTCTTATTATACTGATCCAGAAGATAAAAGTATTATTGCAACAACAACGAATTACGGGAAAAAATATGCCTCGTCTATTGCAACAAAGAATATATTCGGCGTA
>JAVCCJ010000085.1 GCA_030765585.1 Candidatus Zapsychrus exili
AGGATATTGTGCTTAACTTAGGTAATTATATTTTTGAATATAATCATCTTCGTAGACATGGGGGCTTGAACTATGAGACCCCTTTTGATAAACTAAAAAGAGTTACCGAATTAGTGAGCTAGTACACCTGTCCCTGTTAATTTTATTTGAGTACGCTTAACATCTCCTACTCTCTTATATTCTTCATCACTTTCATAAATCATTCTAGAATTTTTTCCTACTACCTCACTTGACGAATAGCCTAACATTTTGCAAAATTTTTCATTAACCCAAACAAATTCTCTATTGCGAACAAGTCCTATCCCGCTTGGGGCAGACCTAAAAATACTCTGAAGCATGTTTTCGCTCTTACGTAATTTCTCTTCCGATTCCTTGCGTTTTTTTGTCATAAGAAGCTGTGCTACTTGATCAGCTATTTCTCCTATAAAAGTAATTTCGTCATCTCTCCAATGCCTCTTTTCCTCTATATGCTCTATACACACAACACCTGCGACTTTACCTTGCAATCTAACTCCAGCATCAAGCATAGAACTTATACCCAATAGTCTTAAATATTTATCTGAAAATTCTCTCGTCCTTTCATCTACATTGGCATCAAAAGCATCAATAGCTCTACTTTCATCTATAGCATTAAAATAGTTTGGATAATCTGAATAACATAATTCAGAACCACTGGAGTGCTTGTCTAATGATCTCTCGAACAAATCAATACAGCAAAGTTTTTGATTATCTTCGCTTAACAGCCAAACACTCGCCCTTTCTGCTTCAATTACATTAGTCATTGTCTTAGATATTATTTTTATTCGATCTATAAAAGACTCCTCTAAAAAATCGCTTTCGCCAGAAATCTTCAATATAGCATTTCTTTGTCTCTTCGTTCTAGCTTCTGCTATTAAAGCAATATCTTGTTGAAGCTTCTCCTCATCCAATATATTAGGAATGACTACAGAAAGATACTCTACATTACCCTCTTTTGACCTATGTACAATAATAGATTGAGAGACCTCTATGTCCTTTCCGCATGAATGGATAAGGGTTGTCCCAGATTTCCAAATTCCATCACGTATTGCAGAAGGTATACCTTCTCTTAAAATAATATTTAATGATTCTTTGGCATATATTCTCGATATTGATTTACCAATAATATCCCTATCGCTACTAAATCCTAATATCTTTTTACCAGAACTATTTATGTAATTAATCTTTCCTCCTGGAGTAATCAATGCAGTAAAATCTCTCGATGCCTCAAATATCTTAATCAAATATTCTAATTCTGAATTTTCTTTACTATGAATCTTGAACATTTTTATTCCTATAAAAAGGACAAAAGCGCAAAATGCTAAAGAATTTATTATGCCTTCAACAGATATCAAATCAAAAGATGGCATATTTTGTGCGCCTTTATTATTTAAATTATTTGTAAAAGATAATCTGAGAAACTCTACTTTGGCGGGAAAAAGCAAAAAACACAGAGAAACAGCCAAGATAATGAATACAAGAAATGAGTAAAGAACTTTACGCTTGTTATTCAACATACAACCAAACCCCCTCTTTGTTTAATAGCTAGTAGACACAACAATGTTAAAAAGGAAAGTTTCTTATAAAAATCCAGCAAAACACTACCGACTTACTAAACATTATATATAGATACTCGACATTTCGTCAAGGAGAATAAATATGCGCCTTTAAATATGAATATATAGTATTTTAGATATATTAGTTAATTACAAGAACAATGCTTGTGAGTGCAAAGAATGGGGAAAACAATGTCGGAAAGACAGCAAGGCAAAACCACGGCAAAAACCGTAACAAAAAATACTGGAACAATTGCGTGCATCCAATCTATCATGCCAAAACTAATTAAATATAATAATGATGCCATACTGCTTAAGAAAATATGTACTGAATGTGAATATTGGGTTGATTTATCAATACTTTTAGCCACAAGTATTCCAGATAAGACTCCAACTACTGCAAAAGACAATATTAAAGACGGGTCTTCTAATATGCAAATATGCAAGTGCATATGTATTCCTAAAATCGAACCACCAATAAATGGAAAAAATATATCACTTATGCCACATATACCAATTGATCCAATAAGCCCTATTGCAATGGCTTTAAATATATTTTTATTGTCATGCCTCCAAAACATAGATGTTGTGGCAACGGCACTAAAAAATACATGGGCTGGATGAAATATATGAAATAATTCTTCAGATACGCTTGGCAAAGCATCGCTTGAGCCAACAGTCTTTGCTATAAATGTCAAAATGCCCATAACTATTATAGAGAAAAGAACACCCATCACAGAATATGGAAAATGTTCTGCTAATTCTGCAATTACATGTTTTGTTCTACTGCCTTCTTTCATTCCTCTTCCTTTAACAAAGAATTAACCGCATCAACTAATTCACTAGGTATTGCATAAACTTGAATTTTATCTATTCCTGTTTTTTGCTGAAGCTTAAAATTTAAGCTAATTGGTGGAGGTGCCGGGAATTGAACCCGGGTCCTTGGAACACTTTATATAAGCCTCTACATGCATAGTACATTTTTTAATATCACTTAAGTATCTCCAATGCACAAGATATATTTAAGCTAGTTCTCTTTAATCTCACCATAACCTCAAGAACACGATTACAGCCAGCCTGCTAGTGCCTTCTATAGAGCCGCAGACACTCTCAATAAAAGGGCTTAGCTTAAATTTTTAAACTAAGACTGGTTGCGCTTCAGCTAGAATTGCTTCCGCTTCAGCAACAGCATTGTAATTTTCGCCGTTTGTTTTTTTGTCCAGATTTTTAACGAGGCCAACCAGACTTCCTCGGCATGCCACTCATACAACAATATAACAAGTCGAGACCAAATCACCCCCGATATGTATAATTCAGTATATATTAAAGAACAAAATACAGCAACAAAAAGGAGTTACCGTGTACTTTTTTTCTGATCCTGCCTTAAAGTTCGTCTTATGTCTCTATCAATAGTACGTTTTTTTATTGCTTCTCTCTTATCGTAAAATTTCTTTCCACAACCCAAAGCAAGCTCTACCTTAACAAAACCTCTTTTATTAAAATAAACCTTTGTAGGAATAAGAGCAAGATTCTTTTCAAGCGTCCTAGATATTATCTTCTTTATTTCTTTCTTATGAAGAAGCAGCTTTCTCCTTCTATCTTCCTGTATTGATTCATATCCAGAATTTTGATAGCCCGTTATATGAAGACTATACAAATATATCTCTTCCTTCTCAATCTTAGCAAAAGAGTCCTTAAAACTTATACCACCTGCACGAATAGACTTAACTTCAGCTCCCTCTAGAGCTATCCCACACTCCCAAGTTTCACTGAAAAAATAATCCCTATATGCCTTCTTATTTGTTGCTATTGCACTTGCCATTCTTTCTCCTAAATATTCAAGAAAGCTCACTAAACATTCAATTCGCTCGCAGCTTCTTGACTATTTAAAAATTATATAATTTCTAAATAGATAGATATTCTAACGTTGATACCAATTTAAGACAAGCAAAAAACATAAGGTATTTGAGATTTGACTTTTAACTATAAATACTCTAAAGTAAACAAAGTAAACAATTTAACTCTCATAAATAACATACCTAGGGTCAGACCCCTTAAGATCAGAGGGTCAGACCCTCACATTCATTATGGACGAAAAAACTAAAATACTAGTCATTGGTGCTGGCCCGGGAGGATATACAGCTGCTTTTCACTTAGCTGACCTTGGGGCAGATGTAACACTTGTCGATAAAAGAGGTTCTCTTGGAGGAATTTGTCTTCATGAAGGATGTATTCCCTCGAAAACTCTGCTACATGCTGCAAAAATACTTACCAATGTAGAAGAAGCCAAAAACTTTGGCATAGAATTTGAAAATCCTAAAATAGATATAGATAAATTAAGACAAAAAAAACAAGAAATCATATCAAAACTATCTAGCGGACTAGATCATCTATGCAAAAAACGCAAAATCAATTTCATAGAAGGCACAGTCCAATTTGTAGATTCAAATAATGCTGAAATATCAGATAAAGACGGCGCGCAACAAACCCTATCTTTCGATAAAGCAATATTAGCAACTGGCTCATCACCCAAAAAGTTGGACATACTACCAGAATCTGATTTAATAATGGATTCATCTTCTGCTTTAGAACTAAAAGACATACCTGAAACTATGTTAATCGTTGGTGGCGGATATATTGGGCTTGAACTAGGTACTGTCTATGCAAAACTAGGCAGCCAAGTGTCAGTTGTCGAATTAACAGATGGCTTATTGCCAGGTGTTGATAGAGATTTAGTACGCACACTTGAAAGACAACTAAAACAAGATTTTAACTCAATAATGCTTAGCACAAAGATAACAAACTGTGAACTAATTGAAAATGGTGTATCTATCACGCTTGAAGATAGAGACGGAAAAACAATAACTGAAAATTACCAAAGAATATTGGTTGCAACTGGAAGAAAACCTAATTTAGATAACCTTGAAATAGAAAATACAAAGATTAAAATAAATGATGCTGGGTTTATTGAAGTCGACGATAAAAAGCTCACATCTGATACTTCAATTTATGCTATAGGAGATATTACTAAAGGACCTATGCTTGCTCATAAAGCATCACATGAAGGATATATTGTTGCTAAAATAATAAATAAAGAAAATGTAGATGTTCAATTAGATGCAATCCCTGCTGCTATATTTACAGACCCTGAAATAGCAATATGTGGGCTGACTGAAAATGTTGCAAAAGAAAAAGGAATAGAAATCAAGGTAAGTAAATTTATGTGGGCAGCGTCTGGCAGAGCGTCAACTTTAGATCGCGCAGATGGAACAACTAAACTAATAATAGACCCTAAAACTGAACAAATATTAGGCGCATCTATTGTTGGAGTATATTCGTCAGAGCTTATTGCGGAATTAGCACTTGCGATAAAGGTGGGATTAAAAACATCAGATATAAGCAAAACTATCCACGTCCATCCTACTCTTTCTGAAACCATTATGGAATGTGCTCAGAAATTCTACGAATAAAGTATCCACATCATAAAAAACAAAATTATAAATCTATGTTAATCTTTGTTTTATCCCCAATCGCAATCCCTAGCTTTTCACAAAGACCTGCATTAACTTCCAATACATAATTTGCTTGGCTTTCTGGCTGATATATTGCGCAATTGTCTGTCTTGCATGGCGGAGCATTTTGTTCTATGTGAACAACGACTCCCTCATTGTCTAACCAGATCATATCTAGTGGCAATAATGTATTCTTCATCCAAAATGCGTGTTGCGCGGCTTGCTTAAATACAAAAAGCATACCAGCGTGTTCAAATAAAACTCCTCTGAACTGAAGTCCACGCTGAAGCTCTTCATCTGTTACTGCAAGTTCTACATTAAAACAACTTTCCGCTGAATCTTTAAAACACACTTGATTTTCTAATGTAATACTAGATGCTTTGCACGAGGATACTAAAAGAATAATAATAATTAAAAATATCTTTTTCATAAGGCCACCAATTAATTGTTGTCGATTTCTGTTAAGTTTAGATAATCCCTAAATACAAGCTCTCCTTCTATTTCTTTGTTAATATTTGAAATACGCTTGGCTATAAACGGATGTGTTCTCCAATAGCTAAATTTACGTCTAGGAGCATTCTCTTGTTCTTTTTTTAATTTATCTAAAAACTGAATTGCACCTTCTGGATTAAATCCTGCTTTCGTTAAATATTTAACAGCTAACCTGTCAGCCTCAAACTCATCAGCCAAAGAATGCTCAGCAAAAAGAGAGCCTATCGCAACACCTACACCTTTTGCTACTCTAGAATTCGATTGAGTCGCTGCCGCTACTTGCATTGCCATCGCACCATAAGATCCTTGCAATCGTTTAATGCCATGCTGTGCAGTTATATGACCTACTTCGTGGGCAATAACGCTTGCGAGCTGATCATCAGTTTCTGCAGCATCTACTGTACCTTTGAATATATAAATATATCCGCCTGGAAGACTAACAGCATTTTTAATATCTTTATCTAAAACTTTAATAAAATATACTACGTTTTTTCTGTCAGAAACCTCTACTATTCGCTTTAATATACTTTCTATTCTTTCTCTTATATCAATATCATCAATTACATCGTAATGTTTTTCAATATTCTTAGAAGCAGATAAACCTATTTTTTCTTCTTTTTCTGTAGCGTACAAAAGTGATTCCTGTTGTTCTGTAGCTAAATTATAACTTGTAGTGCATCCAAATAAATTAAGAATGAAAAACAAACCCAACATCGACACGCCAAAATCTTTTAACATCTTTCCTAATTTCTGCATTGGAAGACCTATAACATTTGTATAACATCCTTCTATCCGTCGGATAAACACACTTCCAACACCTTCTATATCAAAACCGCCTGCCTTATCAAAGGGGGGCATCTTTTTGTGATACTTATCTATTTCGCTATCAGTTAAAGCAGACATAAATACTCTTGTCTTTTCGTAACCTATTGCTTGTTTTCCCGTCTTAGCATCAACTACCGCAACGCCTGTATATACCCATTGAGGGCTTTTGAAAAGAATCTTAAGAATTTTTTTAGCTTCTTTTAAACTCTTTGGCTTTCCTATTATTTTCTTATTTCCAATATATACAACAGAATCAGCTCCAATGACGACACCATCTTTTAGCTTAGATGCTATTTCGTTCGCCTTAATTAGAGCATTCTTTTTGACAAGAGCTTGAGGTGTAGTTGTAATTTTTTTTACCTCTTCTGCTTTACTTGACCTTACTTTAAACTTAAGTCCAAGTAGTTTCAGGAGTTTTTTTCTTTGCGCAGATTTAGAGGCAAGGATGATAGGCTTCATAAATTATTTGTGAATTTCTGATATGTGAAATATTGATTCTAGCACAGAGCCTTTTTCTGCTACTGCCTCACGAGCTCCCTCGTCACGATCAACAATACATATACATTTCTTTACTTTAACATTCATTGCAGTTAGAACATCTAAAGATTGTAAAAAAGCTTTGCCTGTTGTTGCAACATCATCAACCACTATAACCTCATCGCCCTCTTTTAAAAGCGGACCTTCTACTTGTTGTTGCTTACCATGAGCCTTTGGAGCTTTTCGAATTATAAAAGTATTTATCGGATTATCTGCGTGATAGCTGACAACTCCTATCGCGCCTACCAAAGGATCAGCTCCTAACGTAGGGCCTCCAATAGCAGTTACATTATCATCTTTGACCATATCTAAAATTATCTCTGCACACAAATATGCGCCTTCTGGCTTTAAAGTTATCCGACGAGCATCAATATAATAATCACTTTCTTTTCCGGATGAGAGTATTATCTTTTCCTTAAAATAAGCATCTTTAATTACAAGTTTCAATAACTGATCTTTTAATTGTTTTATTTCTTCTGACATAATTCTCCCATCTATTAAGCTAAAATTAAAATTTAATGTTTATTTGCTATCGTAACCACTCATCAATCGGAGGAGCTTCTAGTTCTCTCTTGCTCATCTCTTGTCTTAAACGAACTATGAATCCGAGCAACTCTTTGAATTTTGTATATTCTTTTGGAGTAAATCCTGCTTTACCATGAAAAGCCTCACTTGCTTTTCTTTCTATCATGACGTCGATATATATCTCAATTATCTCATCATCCTTTAATCTTTTTATTTCTTCTTGAGTCGGAATACTAATTTCATAAATAAAAGCTAAAGCTGGGCCGCAAAACAAAAGAAAAATCGTTAAAAATATAATTACCTTTTTCATAAATTGCCTCCTCTTAAGTTAAAAGTATTATACAGTTATAGATTTTATCATTCAACTCAAATTTTGTATCAAAACTCTTGTTCTTTGCTAGCATTTGACATAAAGACATGCAACTGCTATAATGATGTCGTGATAAAAGACCTGCTTAAAGGACTAACTAGTCTGGTCTATCCCCCGAACTGTCTTATCTGCAAACAATACATTTCCACTCAATCCTTTGGAGGGATGCTGTGCACCCACTGTAAAAACTCAGTTAAATTCAACATACCTACCTTTTGCCTAAAGTGCTCAAGATATCTAGGCAAAAAAATAAAATATCCGCTTTGTAAAGAATGTAGGCAAAAAAAGCCTTATTTTGACTTTGTCTGGGGATGCTGCCTTTATGAAGATCCAATAAAGAAACTTATACATAAATTTAAATACAATCAAAGAACAGTTCTTCGCTATTTATTTTTTGAGCTTATTCTATCATTTATTAGCAAATACAACCTTGATATTGCACAATTTGATACTATAGTACCTGTTCCTTTGTTCTCAACACGCTTAAGGGAAAGAGGATATAATCAATCTTATTTATTAGCAAATGAAATATCTAAACATTTTAATATTAATATATCTAGAAATAGTCTTATTAAAATAAAGAACACCACACCTCAAGCTCTTTTAACAGAAAAAGAACGCTGGACAAATACGCAAGGTGCTTTTAGAATAAAAAGCCCTGATAAATTTAAAGGGAAAGCAGTGCTAATTATTGATGATTTATTGACAACAGGCGCGACCGTATCTGAAATTGCTCTTACATTAAAAGAGTCTGGCGCACAAACAGTTGCGGCACTAACACTAGCAATAACACAAGAAAAATGAAAATAATAAGAAACTACATATTAAAAGAATGCATTCCGCCCTTTATAATGGCGCTTTTTGTATTAACCTGCGTATTCCTTTTGGGAAATCTACTACAGCTTGCCAACCTTGTTATAAACAAAGGTGTGGGCTTAAAATCTGTTGGCCAGATATTCTTTCTAATGATACCTGTTCTATTAGGCTATACAATCCCAATTGCTTGTATGGTAGGCGTTATTATGACCTTCAGCAGGCTATCTGCCGATAATGAAATAATCGCATTAAGAGCAAACGGAATACATCTTTGGAAAATTCTAGCACCTATATTGGCTGCGGGAATTATAATAAGCCTACTTTCTTTTATCTTAAATGATAGAATAATTCCCTATGCTCATCACAAACAACGGAAAATGCTAAAAACTTTAGGAGTGGAAAACCCTACGGCGCTTCTTGAAGCTGGAGTATTTATACATTCGTTTGATAATCAAATCATATTTATACACAAAATCGATGGTAATCATCTAAAGAATATAACCATTTATCAGCCACAAAAAGACGGACCCACCAGAACCATCATTGCAAGAAGTGGCGAATTTACCCAAGTACCTGGCAAGGAGCAAATAAAACTTAAGCTTATAGATGGAACATCTGATGAGCCTAATTTAGAAAATCCTAGTAATTTTTATAAATTAAATTTTAAGAATTATTTTATGAATCTCGATTTCTCTAAAGGCAATAAAAAAATAGAGAAAAAACCTAAAAGCATGACCTTAAACGAGCTAAAACAAGAAACCGACAGGCTTGAGCGACTTTTTGTTGATCCGGCAAGAATTCAAACAGAATATTTTAGAAAAATTACTCTATCGTTTGCACCTTTTGTTTTTATACTTCTTGGATTTCCTATTGCTGTTATAACAAATAGACGAGAAAAATCAGCAAATGTTGTTGTAGCTATGGGCTTTGCTGCATGTTATTATTTATTAAGCTTAGGCTGTGAAGCCCTAAGCATAAAAAGTGTTTTTCCCTCGATGTTTATTATGTGGTTTCCTAATATGATAGGAATCATGGGGGCTACCCTATTAAATTGCAAATGCGTATCTTAGACAATTACATAATTAAATCAATAAGCATAATTTTTATCTCAACTATAATAATCTTTTGTTTTCTTTATATCTTAATTGATACCACAACAAATTTAGACGAGATAATTGATAGAAAAGTTCCGTTTGGAATATTAGTTCAATACTATATGTCTATGATACCTATTGTGCTTGTTCAAACATCTTCCATTGCATGTCTCATTGCGACGCTATTTACATTTAGTCGACTAAATAATGAAAATGAGATTATCGCCATGAGAACAAATGGGCTTAGCTTCTGGCAAATAACAAAGCCAGCGCTTATATTTGGGCTAATAGTGGCGATATCTGTATTTTGGTTAAATGAGAAATTTATTCCAAAGGCAAATGCCAGGGCAGAGCAAATAAAAACTGATAATCTAATACTTGAAACAGATAGAATAGAAAAGAAACAATCTATTAAAAACCTAACATTCTATGGATTAAGAAACAGATTATATTTTATAGACTCCCTTCACCCTCAAACACATGAACTTCGCGGAATTACAATTACTGAATATGACGACAATCAGAATATAAAACAAAAAACCGTGGCCCTAAAAGGATCTTGGACAGGAATCGCTTGGAAATTCTACCAATGTCAAATAACGAGTTTTGAAGAAAATGACTTAGGCGCACCTATTAAGATTAAAGTGTACAAAGAAAAGCTAATGGACATACAAGAAACTCCGGAAGATTTTCTGAGACAAAGATTAAAAGTCTCTCTTATGAATATAAAACAATTAAACGAATATATATCACGTTTTAAAAGTAGCGGCGCATCAAAAGCCTTAAACAATCTCAGAGTAGATATGCACCAAAAAATAGCATATCCAATAGGAAACTTTGTAGTAGTTTTAATAGGACTTCCCTTCGCTCTTATGATAAGAAGCAGAAAGGGTACCACATTCTCTGCTCTGGGGATAGCAATTGCCGTTGGATTTTTATATTATGTAGCAAATGCGGTCACACTCGCTTTTGGAAAAGGCGGATTTTTCCCTCCATTTTTAGCAGCGTGGGCTACACCAATTCTTTTTGGAATAGTTGCAATAACAGTAATTGAAACAGATTTCTCTTAAATGAAAATAAAAATACTTTTAATATCTTTATGTTTAATGCTTACTGCAAAAGTTTACGCTAAAGAGACTGTAACGCTAAAATCAGGCGTATCTTTTAGTGGAGAAATTACTGAAAGAACGGACTTGCATATCAAACTAGATACTGGCCGTAATGTAATTATGATTAAATTAAAAGATATCGAGAATAGTATCAATGAAAGTACAACCGCGCCTTTATCTGTAGACAATGTTCAAGAAAATATTGAAAGCTCTAAAGACAGCATTGAACCTGTTGATATAGAGCCTCAGAAACAGACTTCCGCAGTAAAAGAAATAGAAAAAAGATTTATGGATGACACCTCTTGTAAGAATATCGCAGCTAGCCTTCTTGAATGTATTCCATACAACTGCAGCAAAATAAATAAAAAGAGCAAAAAGACTATTGTCGAATACAAAGTTTTTGGCATAAGAGAAGACGCCTGTTATTTGAAACAGACATCAGTTAATATCGGCGGAACATTAAGATGCAAATTAACTTCTGACACACAACAAAAACTCTCAGAAAATGTAGACAATAAAGCCTTCTACTCTTCTCTAATTGAAAAAACCCTTAAAAATCAAGAATGTAAAGTTTCTTATTAACCTTGTTGGGACATCTTAGGTCGTTTTGCAATAATCTCTGGTGGGGTTATTTTATATACGTCTTAGGTAAGCGATTGCCAAGCAGGCAAAGTATTTCGTAGTTTATTGTATTTGCATAAAGTGCGAGATTATCAGCTGAAACCTCTACACCCTTTTCTCTTCCTAAAATAGTTACTGTCATACCAAACTTAGGATTTTTAACTTTAGACACATCGACAATTATCTGATCCATAGTAACGTTTCCAATTACAGGACAAAGTATACCTTTTACAATTATATTAGCTTTATTCGAAAATGCGCGCAAATATCCATCATTGTAACCTATTGGTATTGTTGCTATTTTCATAGTCTTTTTAGCAACAAAAGTTTGTCCGTAGCTGACTCCTCTTCCTTTTGGTATACTTTTTAAGAATATTATTTTAGATTTTACGCTTAATGCTGGCTTTAATTTAATACTGTTTTTTAGATTAGCGCTTGGATACAGACCATAAAGCATAATCCCAGGACGAGACAGATTAAGCACGTTTGTTTTATATCCGCTTAAACCCATACTATTTGAAGCGTGAACAAAAGGAATAATCATACCCTTTTTATCTAACTTTATGACTAAATCGCTAAGAATGTTTATCTGCTGTGTTGTGAATTTCTTATTCGTATCTGCCGACGGAAAATGTGTATAAATTCCATAAATATCTAATTGCTTAAAATCATAAACCTTTTTAATGAAATCAAAAGCATCGCTGTGCCAAACTCCTAAACGACTCATTCCAGTATCAACCTTAATATGAACTTTAATACGTTTCTTTAATTTTAAAGCGTAGTCATTTAACTCTTTAGCAAATTCAATGCTGCAAATTGTAGGAGTAAGTCTATATTTTATAATATCTTTTATAAACAAAGGCAACGTACTTTCAAAAAGTAAAATAGGCTTCTTTATTTTAGCTTCTCTTAACTGAATCCCTTCTTTTAAATCTGAGACTCCAAAATATTCAACACCTTGACTCTCTAAAAATTTAGCAATTTTTCCAGCTCCGTGTCCGTAGGCGTCAGCCTTAACTACTGTAAGCAGTTTCATTTTAGCTAAATCACTTTTAACCTTAGCGCGAGAAGCAATAACAAACTTATTCTTAGAGGCAAGTTTCTTAAGCTCACCTACATTGTGCTTAATTGCTTTTAAATCAATCTCTGTCCAAGCTAAATTATTGTCGCTATTATTTTTCTTTAATCCCAATATCATTTTATCTCTGTTCTTAGATTCCTGCCTTCGCAGGAATAAATTCGAACAAATAACTTGAGCGTCCTTTGACCACACAAATTATGCCCTCATTTACCTTTTGCTCTTTGCCTTTTTGCTTATTTTTGTAACTTGGCAATTTTCTGGATACAAATACAAAGGAACAATTTTATCAATATTGTTACAGCCCTTATTTTTAAATTTCTTAATAACAAGTGGCAACAAGTTCTTTGCCTTCGGGTACCAAAATTCTTCACTTTCTAAAATATAATTGCTTTTTAGTTTTGTCTGTTCTTTTAAAAGTTTAATTCCGTCTCCTACAATAGTTGTCTTGTGCTTGACCTCTTTTAAAATATCCTTTAAAGGAGCAAGCAAATAATTACCTCGAAGGTGAGTAACACCATTTTTTCTACTGTAAAAGGCTGCGTAAAACAGGTCTCTTTTAGCGTCCAACAAACAGAGGCTTGAATTTCTTGGGTCGTCTTCAGGAATTCCAGCTTCCAAAACATCTAAGCTGCTTACCCCAACAACCGGTTTGTCTAAAGCAAGTGCTAACCCTTTAATTGTTGCAAGTCCCACTCTAAGACTTGTAAAAGAGCCAGGTCCAAGGCCTACTGCAAAACCGTCAAGATCTTCTGGCGCAAGCTTAACCGACTTTAAAATCTTTTTAATCTCTAGAATTAAATTCGAAGAGAGCTTTCTACCTAGCTCAACATTTCTTGTCTTTAGTATTTTATCTTTACTTGCAATAGCTAGACTTAAAAATTTTGACGAACTTTCAACTAAAAGAATTCTCACTTTACAAACCCTATTCTTTTCTTAAGAACTTCACCTTTTGGTTTTAACTTAATTTCTCGAACGTCTTCTCCTGCGTGTTTAAAGTGCACTTCTAAGCGATATTTAGGAGCTAAAATTCCAAATCTCTCTGCCCACTCTACAACAGTAACACCGTCCCCTTCAAAATACTCTTCGTAATCTAAAGATATAATCTCTTCTATCTTTTCAATTCTGTAAAGATCAAAATGAAAAAGGTTGAGACCCCTTTTACTTTCGTAGACATTCATTAAAGTAAAAGTTGGACTGTGTACTTGAGCTTCTTTTATTTTAAGACCACGAGCAAGCCCCTTAGTAAAAGTCGTCTTGCCACTTCCTAAATTTCCAAAAAGACAAATCACGTCACCTGCCTTTAAATTCTTTGCCAGGCTCTCGCCAAATTTAGTTGTGTCTTTAGCGCTGTTTGAAATAAACGTCTTTAAAGTCATATTTAAAAATGAACGTAACCTTTATCAAGCACGCTTCTCTTCTTTCCTCTTTTGTCCAACATTAAACATCTTCCCTTGGAAGCTGTAATTTCGCCTACCTGACTGAACTTAAAAGGTGACTTGGTTTTCTTTAATTCTTCAGCTTTTTCAGGTGAGAGAGTAAAAATAAGCTCAAAATCTTCTCCGTCGTGAAGAGCATTATTTATACCAGCTCCTTCAGCAAACGGAATACTGTTTTCATAAATTAAAGCACCAACCTTACTTTCTTTTAAAATATGACCTAAATCAGCAATAAGTCCATCGGAGATATCTGTCATTGAACTAGGTTTAAAATTCTTAACTAAATACTTCGACTCTTTAATACGAGGAACAAATCTTAAATGCTTCTCGTTTTTAAGCGAATTCCCCAAAGAACCTGTTACAAAAATTTTATCTTTTGGTTTTGCACCTGAACGAAAAATAATATCTTCTGATTTTGCCTCTCCTGTTAAAGCCACATTAATTATTATCTTATCAGCTTTTACAGTATCTCCGCCCACTATAGAAACTCCAAATTTAGCTGCTGTGGCTTCCATTGCTTGATAAACCTGATACATAAATTTCCACGACAAAAAAACCGGAATGCCTACGGAAACAAGTGCGTGCTTAGGCACACCTCCCATTGCTGCAATATCACTAATACTACAAGCAAGAGCTTTATGACCTATTCCCCAAAGTGGCATATCTTTTGTAAAATGAACTCCCTCAACTAACATATCTGTCGTAAGAAGAGTCTTCTTGCTCTTAGAGACTGAAACAACAGCGGTATCGTCTCCTATTCCCGTAATTACAGAAGAACCCAAAGAAACATTCTTTTTAATTAGGTCTATAAAACCAAATTCACCTAAGACTGAAAATTTTGTATTTTTATTTTTTTTAACAGGCATACTGTTTGAAGAGCTTTTTAATATTAGCTTTAAAAGGAGCCTTAATAATCCCAGCCTCTGTTATTATTGCTGTAATTAACTTATTATCTGTAACATCAAAAGCTGGATTATAAACTGCTACATTTGATGGAGCCGTTACTACACCACAAAATTCGGTTACTTCTTTTCTATCTCTTTGTTCTATCGGAATATCACGACCTGAGGTAATGCTCAAATCAAATGTCGAACGAGGTGCGGCAATATAAAAAGGTATTTTATGATACTTAGCCAAAACAGCTAAGCTATAAGTTCCTATTTTATTTGCTGTATCTCCATTTGACGCTATTCTGTCTGCACCAGCAACTACCATATCAATCTTACCTTGTTTCATTAAAGTAGCCGCCATATTATCACAAATGAGTGTCGTATCTATTTTAGCCCTTAAGAGTTCCCAAGTTGTAAGTCTTGCGCCCTGAAGAAGTGGACGTGTCTCGCAAGAATAAACCTTAAATTTCTTTTTTGCTTTTTTAGCAGAATAAAAAACGCCTAGAGCTGTTCCAAAATCAACTGTTGCAAGCGCACCTGCATTACAAACAGTTAAAATATTTGACCCTGACTTAATAAGCTTTGCACCAAAACTTCCCATTGCACGACAATCCGATCTATCTTGCTCGTAAATTGAAAATGCTTCAATCCTAAGAAGTCTTTTCATCTCGCTAACATTAAGATTACTATTTTTTGCTAAAACATTCTTTATCTGATCTAAAGCGTTAAATAAGTTAACAGCCGTCGGTCTTGAGGTTGCTATATAGTCACAAATCTTATTTATATGTTTTATAAAACTTGCGGCTGTGTTTCCCTTAAAACTTTTAACCCCAAGCAATGCCCCAAAAGCTGCAGCAACTCCTAAAGCTGGTGCTCCACGAACGTTTAAGCGCTTTATTGCCCACCAAAGAGTTTTAACATCCTTGCAATAAATGTATTCTAATTTATTTGGAAGCTTTGTCTGATCAATAATCTTAACAGCTCCATTTTTCCAACAAATAGTAAAAGTATCCATTATTATTTTATTCCTTATCTACTTCTAGTCTTGAAAAAAGTGCTTCATGAGACTTTAATTTTGTACCACTTTTAAGTTCGCCCCATCTAGAACCAGTGCCAACCGCGCCTAAAACATCTAAAACGCTTTTTGTCTTAGATGGCATGACAGGCGCTAAATTAACAGCCGAAATTCTTAAAGCTTCAGTAGCGACATAAAGGATTGTTCCTGCGCGATTCAAATCCTCTTTAGCAACTTTCCATGGAGCCTGCACTTCTAAATATTTATTTACCCTACGAACAAGCTGTAAAACCTCCTCTATTGCATCATTTACACGAAAAGCCTCTACCTGAGACTTTACTTTTGAACTTAAACTTTGCGCCGCTTCTTTAACTTCAATATCAGCTTCTGTTAACTTTTCGCATTCAGGAACACAATTTTTAAAATATTTTCCGATAAGACCACTAACACGATTTAAAAGATTTCCAAAATCATTTGCCAAATCACTATTGTATCGCTTAATAAATGATTCCATTGTAAAGTTTGCATCTTGACCTAAAACCATCTCTCTCATTAAATAATATCTAACAGAGTCAACTCCATATTCATCTACCAAATCAAGTGGACTTATAACATTACCCAAAGACTTGCTCATTTTACTTTTCTTTATCAACCACCAACCGTGAGCAAAAATAGTTTTAGGCAAAGGCAACCTTAAGGAAAGCAACATAGTAGACCAATAAACACAATGTGTCGTTAAAATATCTTTTCCTATTAAATGTACAGCGTTTGGCCACCACTTGTTAAAACTTTTCTCATCTGACAAATATCCAATACCTGTTATATAGTTAATAAGCGCATCAAACCAAACATACGTAACGTAATCAGAATCAAATGGAATTTCAATTCCCCAGTCCATCCTTGTTTTGGGACGAGAAATACACAAATCGCCCAAAGGTTGCCTTAAAAATCCCAATATTTCATTTTTACGACTTTCAGGCTGAATATAATCAGGATTTTCTTCAATATGCTTAATTAAATCATCCTGATATTTACTCATTCTAAAAAACCAATTACGCTCTTTTAATTTCTTAACATCCCTAAAATCTCCAGAATCTTTTTCTGTCTCTGTTATAAAACGCTCTTCTGATACCGAATACCATCCCTCATACTCATCCATATATATATTTCCATTGTCATAAACTTTTTCCAGAATGGAGGTCACAACATCTATATGTCTTTGTTGTGTTGTGCGTATAAAATCGTCATTCTGTATTTCAAGTTTATTCCAAAGCTCTGTAAAACGAGGGGCAAGATCGTTGCAATGATCAAGCGGTGTCATATCTCTTTGCTCAGCTGCTTGTTTTACTTTTTGTCCATGCTCGTCTAAACCAGTTAAGAAGAAAGATTCATCGCCTACTTCTTTATGATATCTAGTTAAAACATCAGCTAAAATAGTAGTATAAGCATGGCCTATATGCGGCTTATCATTTACATAATAAATTGGGGTTGTAACGTAAAATTTATTGCTCATTTTTTTTACCAAATGTCATTTTTATTGTTCTGCCTTCTCCTAAATCTACAATAACATATTTCTTAAACACATTAACTTCCACAACCTTGCCTTTGCCTTCATCTGTGTTAATTTTTTCTCCTAGCTTAGGAAGAGATTTTGAAAGCTCTTTATAAACATTAAACTCATAAGACATACAACATTTAATACGACCACAAGCACCTGAAATCCTTGAAGGATTTAAAGGTAGGCCTTGTTCTTTTGCCATCTTAACCGATAAAGGATGAAAATCCTTCATATAAGAAGAACAGCAAAGACCCTTTCCGCAAATTCCACACCCACCTATTATCTTTGCCTTATCTCTTACGCCTATCTGCCTTAATTCAATTCGAACACGAAACACCTTTGCCAAATCTTTTACCAAATTTCTAAAATCCACTCTACCTTCAGCAGTAAAAAAGAAAATAATCTTGCTACTATCAAAAGTATACTCAGCTTTTACTATTTGCATCTGAAGCTTTCTATCTGTAATCTTCCTAATGCAAACACTAAAAGCATCTTTTGCTTTCGTTCTATTGTTCTCTATTTGTTTTAAATCGCCCTCTGTTGCTTTACGTAATATCTTGCCATTTATCTTTTGTTGCTTTTGCTCGTCTAATACAACATCAACATTAGAAACAACCTTGCCAAATTCAGAACCTCGAGAAACCTCTAAAATAACATAGTCTCCCCTAGAATATTCAATACCATTTAAATCATATAAAAAAACTGGCCTATACTCGCCTAGTTGTACCTCTATTATTTTTTCCACAATCTCTCCTTTAATACCATCAATGGAATCTTAATATTAAGATTTTCCATGAACATTTTGTACATATTAACAACTTCTCTTTCTAATTCAAGAAGCTCCTCAAACGAAAAACATACCTCAAACTTTTTTAATTCCCTTAACCTATCTAAATTTATAAGACATTCATCCTCAACATCTAGCTTAAGTAACATAGAATCTCTTACCCAGCCCAATAAAATATCTAAAAATATTTTAGTTTTCTGTTTATTCTCTAAAATTTTCTTTAAAAATGCATCATCACCTTGCGAAAGAATAAAATTATCAACAACAGAATTCTTAAAAATAAAAATTTTATCTTCTTTAAACTTTTGTACCTTGCCTAAACATCCTTCAGAAAAATATGCCAAAAAATGAGAATCTTCATTTGCCTTATAATTCTCAACAAGCCTATTTTTAAGTTTTGCCTTAGAGAACAATGGAAAATATACTGCATGACAACGAGATTTAATAGTATCTAAGTTCTTATCTAGAGCAGCTGTTGTTAAAAGCAATAAACTATTATTAGAAGGCTCCTCTAATGTCTTTAAAAGAGCATTTGCTGCCTCTATAGTTAGCCCTTCAATGTTTCTAATAATAAAAACTTTAATAGTACTTTCAAAGGGTCTTAATTTAACCTGGCTTAAGACTCCGCGCACCTGATCTATTTTAATAGCCTCCCCGTAGTCATTATCAAGCAAATGTACATCTGCGTGATTACCTGAGTTTATCTTAAGACAAGCAGGACATTCATCGCAGAATATATTATTGTCGTCGGATAAATTTGCACAATTAACCAACTTTGCTATCGCAATTGCTGTCTGAGTTTTACCGGATCCAACTGAGCCAGAAAATAGGTAGGCATGCGCCAATCTTTCTTTCTTAAATAAAGTACTAAATCTTTTTACAATATCTCTATTTACTTTGACATTTTTCTGTAACATGAATTACAAACCTAACAATTTCTCTATATATTTAACAATAATTGTATGAATATCACCTTTAGCTTTATCCGAACAAATCACCTTAACCCGTTTAGATTCTTTATGCGCTATATCTAAAAATCCATTTCTTACTTTGTTATGATAAGAAATTTCTCTTTTTTCTATTCTGTCTTTTTCCCCATTTATTCTTGCCAATCCCTTTTTAGCTTCTATATCAAAAACAAAAGTTAAGTCAGGCGTCACTTCCTTTGTTGCAAATACACCTATTTTCTTAATCATAGAAATATCAACGCCATTACCATACCCTTGATAAGCTAAAGTAGAATCTAAGAAACGATCGCATAAAACAATCTTTCCTTCTTTTAGTGCAGGCAATATCTTTTCATAAACAAGCTGAGCTCTTGCCGCCATATAAAGAAGAGTTTCACACTCATCAGACATTTCTTTATTGTTTACATCTAAAAGTATCTTTCTTATTTTCTCGCTAATCTTAGCCCCACCTGGCTCGCGCAAAAATACAATACTTTTTTTATGGCTCTTTAAATATTTTTGTAATAACTTTATTTGCGTACTTTTCCCAGATCCCTCTGAACCTTCAAACGTAATAAATTTACCCTTTATAGCCTTCGCCACGTCTGTCCTCCTTTGCCATCTTCAACTATAATTCCTTGCTTCTTTAATTCATCTCGAATCTCATCAGAACGTTTGAAATCTTTATTCTTACGGGCCTCTATTCTGTCATTAAGCAATTCCTCTAATTCCTT
Source organism: Candidatus Zapsychrus exili (assembly GCA_030765585.1). Classification (GTDB taxonomy): domain Bacteria; phylum Omnitrophota; class Gorgyraeia; order Zapsychrales; family Zapsychraceae; genus Zapsychrus; species Zapsychrus exili. The sequence continues at coordinate 19,924 of JAVCCJ010000085.1, forward strand.
AGACACAACTTCTTCGTCTGACCTTTTAAAAGACTTAAGCCCAAAAACATCCAATATTGTTTCTATCAACTTTTTTAAACAGCATAAAGATTCTTCAGATTCTTTTTCTAATTCTTTATTACACTGGTGTATAACATCAAACAAAACAGACATTGCTTTTGGAGTATTAAAATCATCATCCATGCTTTCTTCAAACTCCTCTAACCTTTGCTTTGCATATTCGCTAGTATCGCAAGAAGAGTATTTAACTGCCTTTAATTTATCGAGTAATATTGATATCTTTTCATAAACCTTTTTCATCTCTATCATTTTATCATCACTAAAATCAACGCTACTAGCATAATGCGACGATAAAAAAAGTAATTTTAAATAATCTGCCTTATATTTTATTAAGGCATCCTCTACTGTAATAAAATTACCTAAAGACTTTGCCATCTTCTGACCATCTATAGTCAGAAGTCCATGATGTATCCAATAATTTGCAAAAGGTTTGCCAGTTAAAGCTTCAGATTGTGCTATTTCATTCTCATGATGCGGAAATATTAAGTCCCTACCACCAGCATGAATATCTAAAGTCTCACAACCAAGATATTTCATACTCATAACAGAACATTCAATGTGCCAACCTGGACGACCATCACCCCAAGGACTCTTCCAGGAAGGTTCGTCTTCTTTTGCCGCCTTCCAAAGAACAAAATCTAATGGATCTTTTTTCTTTAAATCTTTGTCAATTCTTACAGCTTCTTGCATTTTCTCAATACTTTGACCAGAAAGCTTACCATAATCTTTAAATTGCCTTACGCTAAAATAAACATCACCATCTGACTCATATGCATATCCTTTTTCAATAAGTCCTTCTACATATTTAATCATTCCGTCTATATTTTCAGTTGCCCTTGGCTCTATATCAGCAAAATCTATGCCTAAGTTTTCAACATCTTTTCTATAAAGGCTTATATTTTCCTCTACGACCTCCTCAAATGTCTTATTTGACTCTTTTGCTTTATTTATAATCTTGTCATCAACATCTGTAATATTACGAATAAAATTAACCTTATATCCCCTATATTTAAGATATTTCCGAATAACATCAAAGATATACAAGCTCCTAGCGTGACCTATATGGCATTTATCGTATACGGTTACTCCGCAAGAATACATATTTATAGTCTTATCAACTATTGGCTTAAGCTCTTCTTTTGTCTTCGTTAACGAATTATTTATTTTAATTGTCATTTTTGTTTTTCTTCCAGCTCCTTAAGTCTTTCTGTTATATCTTTTAAATCTTGCATTACAGGATCTAAAACATGAACATGATCCATATTAGAATCTATCTTTTTTCCGTCTTGTTTAGTCACATGCCCTGGAACACCAACAACTGTTGTGTTGTCTGGCGCATCTTTTATTACAACAGCATTAGCTCCAATATAAGAATTAGAACCTATTTTTATGTTCCCTAAAATTTTAGCACCTGCACCAACGACTATACTATCCCCTAAGGTTGGATGTCTTTTTCCTGTTTCTTTTCCTGTTCCACCTAATGTCACGCCTTGAAAAAGCGTTACATTGTTTCCAATAATCGTTGTCTCTCCTATTACAACGCCCATGCCATGATCAATAAAAAGCCCTGATCCTATCGTAGCTCCTGGATGAATTTCAATGCCAGTAAAAAAACGTGTAATCTGAGACAAAATTCTTGCAAGAAATGTCAATTTCATATTCCAAAGCTTATTTGAAATACGATACATAATGAGCGCATGCAAGCCCGAATAAAGAATTATTATTTGCAAATACCCTTTTGCTGCAGGATCCTTTTCTTGAGTTTCCTTAATTTCATTTGAAAAGAAAATAGCAACAATTAAAATCAAAGTAACAATAATAGATAACATTACCATCAACATACTTAAAACTCCCATAATATCACCCCTCCTGCTTTGTTAATAAAACAGTTGCAAAAGCTGCAATTGCTTTTTTTTGTCCTATAGGTCCAAGACCTTCAAATGTAGTTGCTTTTATACCAACACAACTTTCAGCAATCCCGAGCTCAAATGCTATTTTTTCTTTTATTTGACCTTTATATTGTGACAAATTCGGCTCCTCTGCCTGAACAACAGAATCAATATTTCCAATCAAATATCCATTTTCTTTCATAAAATTGTTTACGTAGCCCAAAAGTTTTATGCTTGATATATCTTTGTATTTCTCGTCAGTATCTGGAAAATGCTCACCAATATCGCCCTTACCTAATGCGCCTAAGATAGCATCACATATGGCATGCAAAAGAACATCAGCATCAGAATGGCCTTTAAGTCCTTTGTAATAAGGAATCTCAACGCCGCCTAAGAAAAGTTTTCTCTCATCTATAAGCTCATGTATATCATATCCAATACCAGTTCTAAATTTCATATCAAAACCTCTTAATCTTTCCCATTTGTCATCCCAACCCCGCTTGTCATTCCCGCAAAAGCGGGAATCCAGAGGTTAATCAATACGTGGATCCCTGCTTTCGCAGGGATGACAACAAGAGAAACAGGAATGACAGTGACTATAAAAAAGATTCAGCTATTTCTATATCTTCTTTAGTCGTTATTTTAATGTTCTTATAACTACCCTCTACAACTTTGACTTTAACGCCTATTTGTTCAACTAAAAAAGCATCATCTGTTGGAGCAGCATCGTTTAAATTATCATGTGCTTTTAAAATTATATCTTTCTTAAAAGCCTGTGGCGTCTGGACCTCCCAAAGCTCATTTCTCTTGAGTGTTGCATAAACAAACAAATCTTCATCAACTCTTTTTATAGTCGGCTTGACACGAACAGCCGCTATGGCTGCACCATGTATTTTGGAGGCATCAATTACTTGGTTTATCAATTCTTGATCAATGAAAGGCCTAACTCCATCATGAACCAAAACAATATCTACATCTTGATCTAGTGTTTTAAGTCCATTCTTAACAGATTCAGAACGTGTCAAACCGCCTTCGACAATTTCTATTGTCTTTGAAAATGAACTCTTATCAACAATGCTTTTAAATTCATCAATATTTTCTTTACTTACAACAAGCACAATATTATTTATAAGCGAATTCTTTTCAAGCGCTTCTAAAGTATAAATAAAAATTGGCTTGTCTTTAATTTTAATAAACGGCTTCAGGAGATCTGCTTGCATCCTTGTTCCTGATCCTGCCGTCGGTATAATAGCTACAACTTTCACGATCTACCTCTATATTAATTCTGCAAAAATCATTTTACCTGTCTGTGTTTGAAGCACAGATGTTATTCTAACCCTTGCAGACTTTCCAATTAATGCACTAGCGTCACTAACAACAATCATGGTTCCATCATCCATATAAGCTATTGCCTGATGAGGCTCTCTGCCTTCTCTTATCAATTGAACATCCATCTCTTCACCTATAAAAACAGCAGGTCTTACAGCATTTGTAAGTTCGTTAATATTTAATATTTCTATCTTTTGCAAAGAAGCAACTTGTCCTAAATTATAATCTGTTGTACATATACTAGCTCCCATTATTTTAGCCAAAGTGATTAATTTAGTATCAACTGCCTGATCTTCATGTAAAGAACTATCCTCATGAATTCTTATACTTATTTTTGGATCCTCTTGCATTTTTTTAAGGAGTTCAAGACCTCTTCTGCCCTTTTGTCGCTTTATCTCATCTTTAGAATCAGCAAGTTGCTGTAATTCTAATAAAACAAATTGAGGCACTATGATTTGTCCTGCTAAAAAGTTTGTTTTATAAATTTTTATAATTCTGCCATCAATAATAGCGCTTGTATCTAAAAGGATTGCATCTTCTTTCATATATTGTCGCCTAAATCTTACATAAGGAATAATTAAATTAAACTCATCTTTACCGCGAAGTGCCATTACAGCCCCTAAGTATGAGAAGATTAAAGTAATAACAATCCTAGATGTCGAAAGAATAAAATCTCCAAGAGGCAATAGTGCTAAAATATCAGACAGCAATTTTGCCATAAAAATACCTAATAAGAATCCAAAAACCATAGCAGAAAGACCTCGTACAGATATTTTATGCAATCTTTGTTCTATAAAAATTAAAAACAATCCACTCAAAAAACCAAGCTCGGCGCCAATTACTGGTTTTTGTAATAAAAACCCAATATAATAACCTACAAGACCACTAAGTGCTAAGAAGAAAGAACGTATAAACGACAATGTCATAATTACCTCCGATATCTATAAATGTTTTAATGCTTCTTTAACTGTTCCAACTGCTATTATTTCAATACCTTTTGTATCTATTTCTTTTTTAGATTTTAAGTTATTCTTAGGAATGATACATTTTTTAAAACCTAACTTCTGAGCTTCTGCTATACGCAAAGAAACCTGACTTACACTGCGCACTTCCGAGGACAATCCAACTTCTCCAAAAACAGCAACTTCAGAATTCATTGGTTTGTCCAATAACGACGATGCAATTGAAACAGCTACTGCCAAATCAGCAGCTGGATCAATAATTTTAACTCCACCAACAACATTTAAAAAAACATCCTTATCCTGCAAATTAAGGTCTAATCTTTTTTCTAATACTGCAATTAAAAGAGCTAGTCTGTTTGAATCGAATCCCTGAGCACGCTGCCTAACCATGCCAAAATTCGACCGAGTTACCAAACTTTGTATCTCAACTAAAAAAGGTCTAGTGCCTTCTATGATTGGAATGACAACAGAACCTGATGTGTTCTCTGGTCTTTCAGACAAAAATATTTCAGATGGATTCGAAACTTCAATCAACCCAGATGATGACATTTCAAAAACACCAATCTCATTCGTTGAACCAAAACGATTCTTTGTCGTCCTTAACACTCTATACGTGGAATAGCGCTCTCCTTCAAAATAAAGCACAGTATCAACTATATGTTCTAAAACTCTTGGACCAGCTATCATACCTTCTTTAGTAACATGGCCAATAATAAACAAGGACATACCTTTTGATTTTGCCAGCTGGGTTAAAATCGAAGCACATTCTCTAACTTGGCTTACGCTTCCAGCTGATGAACTTAATTCAGGTTGATAAACAACTTGAATAGAATCAATAATCACAACATCAGGCTTCATTTTATTTATGTATTCTAAAACAACATTAAGATCAACCTGATTTACCAGATAAAAAGACTTAGCCTGTTTCGCATTTAGTCTTTCGCCTCTCATCTTAGTTTGCTGAACAGATTCTTCGCCACTTACATATAATACTTTAAATTCTTTCTGACTTAGCGCATATGCTATCTGAAGAGATAGCGTTGATTTTCCAATCCCTGGATCTCCGCCAATCAATGTTACAGATCCTGGCACAACACCTCCGCCCATAACACTATCAAATTCTTTTATTCCAGTCGTATATCTAGATTGTTCATCAAGCGATATATCTCCAAGAAGAACAGGTTCGTCCGTAAATACACTATCACTTCTTTTGTTTATTGCAAAACTAGTCGCCTCTTCAACAAATGAATTCCAGCTATTACAGCTTGTACATTTCCCAATCCATCTTGGAGACTGCGATCCACAATTCTGACAAACAAAAATAGTCTTAGTCTTTACCATTTATCCTTTATCCTTAATTCTTACTTTCTTTTGGTCTATAAAGCAACTTCCACGGATTTTCTTTTAAATCAGAAGAAAGCTCTTGTAAATCATCATAAATACTGTCATCTTGGAGAAACTTTCCAACAGTACCTTTTCCTTCTTCTAAACTCTTTGCAATGCTATCAAAATTACTTGTCATAGAGCTTACGTTGGCTAATATCTCGCTAATTGAAGCTGTATTCTTTTCGCTATTAATTATCTCATCTATCCCAGAAACAACGCTCTCTACCTTTTTAGATACTTGCATTATCCTATCAGAGATAGCAGACTGAGAAATAGGCTCTTTTCCAACTATTATCTGGCCCTCTGAAATAAACTTTTCCGTTTCTATGCCAGGAGTTATCTCGACGTATTTCTCTCCCATAAGACCTAAATGATTTACCATAACAATGGAGTCGGCTGGCACTTGTGTTGCTTCTTTAACCCACAGTTTGACTTCTGCCTTGGTTCTTCCATCTTGCCTGTCAAAAAACAGATTAATATCTTTGACTATACCTTCATCTACCCCAGCAATTCTTACTGGAGCACTTTTCTTTAGGCCATTTGCAAAACTAAATACAACTTTTAACGTTTTGCCTTTAGCAAACACTGAAGAATCAGTAACAGAAAAAACAAATGCTGCTAAACAAATAAAAGCTACTATTACAAATAAACCAACTTTAAATTCAAGCTTAGATACTTTTTGCATAAGTCTCTCCTATAATTTTTACTTTTAATATTTTATTCTGCGTGACCAAATACCAAATTCTCTCCATCAGTAATAGGTCCACGCGCATCGCCACTAATAAATTGCCTTATAACAGGATGCTTTGTATGTCTAATTTCATCAACTGTTCCTTGCGCTATAATTTGCCCATGATAAAACATAGCAATAGAATTAGCCACCTTATAGGCTGAATTCATGTCGTGAGTAACAACAATTGATGTAACATTAAGTTTCTTAGACAGATCAACAATCAAATTATTTATAGCATCAGCAGTAATCGGATCTACTCCTGTTGTGGGCTCATCATAAAAAATAATTTTTGGCTCCATACACAAAACCCTTGCTAAACTAACACGCTTTTTCATTCCACCACTTAATTCTGCTGGCATCATTTTTTCTATATCCTGAAGGCCTACCAATAATAATGAATCTCTTACCTTGTCTCTTACAATAGATGGGTCTAAATTCATAAACTCATTTAATACAAACGCTACGTTTTCTTCAACATTCATAGAGTCAAAAAGTGCTCCTCCTTGAAAAACCATGCCCATATCCATACGAATCTTATTATATTCTTTCTCTTCTAACGTCGTTACTTCCTCACCTCTTATTTTTATAGAGCCCGCATCTGGAGACATAAGCCCAACAATGCACTTTAAAAGCACACTTTTTCCTGCACCAGAACGGCCTATAATTACCATTGTCTCGCCTTCTTTAACTGTTAAATCAAGATTGCTAAAGATAATGTTATTCTCAAACGATTTACATAAATTACTTATTTCTATCATTACAAAATAAGCGCTTTGCGCATTATTGATTACAAAGATTAATAATAAGATTACAGCGATTAAAAGCTTTGGTTAATCTAATCTCTGGAATCTTTTCTCAAAATCACTGTAATCGATGTTGTTAGACATCAAACACAAAATAAAACATTGTTGTAAAAATACAATCTGCCATGATAATTAAAATAAACGAAATAACCACTGATGCAGTTGTAGCTTTGCCAACGCCTTCGGCACCTGCCTTGACGTTTAGCCCCTGATGACACCCAACTAAAGCTATAATACCCCCAAAAAAGAAAGTTTTAATAAGACCTGTCACTATGTCTTTAACCGTAAGCGACTGAATTATCATTGTAAAATAAAGCGATGGACTTAAACCCAATTTGTTAACGCATATAACAAATCCACCAAGTATACCTATAATGTCTGCAAAAATTGCAAGAACTGGCAACATAACAATCAAAGCTAAAAAACGAGGAACAACCAAATATTTTATAGGATTAACAGCAAATGCTTTTAGCGCCTCTACTTGCTCTGTCACTGTCATTGTACCAAGCTCTGCAGTAATACCTGCTCCAACGCGTCCTGCAACGATAAGAGCAGTTAACACTGGGGCAAGCTCTCTAGTTAATGATACAGAGACTACGCTTGGTATATATATTTCAGCAGATAATTTTGTCATTTGACCTGCCATTTGAAGAGACATAATTACACCAATGAAAAATGCTATCAAGGCAGAAATCATAAAACTATCAGGACCAACTTTTTTAGATTGAATTAAAATACGCTGCATCTTAAGAGGCGGCATAAAAACCCAATAAATAGTCTTACCAAGCAAGATTGACATATCGCCAACATTGCAAACAAAATTAAATATAGCTGTACTGGAATAAATAAATAATCTCGACATAAATTAAATAAACTCGCCTTTATTGTTTTAATGGCTCGTAACTATTCGATTACACAGATTCAAAAAACGATTACACAGATTTTCTATACTTTTAATCTGCGCAATCTGTAGTTTAATCGGTGCAATCAGGTTCTTTTTATTCAGTTCAATCAGAAAAGAACCAGCTAAAACTCCATTATTCTTTCAATACCAAACATATCTGAATCTTCTTCACTGGAGCCATCTGTCCCCTCTCGAAAAAGATATTTCAATTCAGTCCTACCTGAGCTCTCATCCTCTGAGCGCTTAATAGTCCATTCGGAATCAGAATCAGAATGAGTAACAATAGGTAAAAGATTTAACTCTCTGATTTGTTTTCTATAATTCTCTTTGTCTTTTAAATTAAATGGCCCATCTATTGTAAAACTTGACCCATCCTCGCTAGATGCAGTTGAAGATGCTATTTGTAGATAAGGATAAATACCGCCAGCGTTAAGATATATACTGTTATATTTAAACTTGCCTATAGAACCATCATAACTTTGCAAACTTGCTCTTAAAAACAAATTGTTCAATGTACCTGTTGCCTGTATTTCTCCTTCTACCTTGCCTTCTGCCTCAAACTTTCTTGAAGACATCCAAAAATCAAGAAATTTATCAAGACCAACTGATAACAAGTCAACATTTAGATCAACTCCCAAATCAGATGCCAAATCTATATAGCCTTTACAATTAATTGCATCAAAGAAAAAGACATTTAAATCTAATCTTTTATTTTTTAATGTAAACTTGCCTGAAAGCTCTTTTGCAGGTTTATAATCAATAAGAGAATAGCTACTTAACAACTTGCCTTCTATCCTATCAATCTCCCCACTTTCATCCTTTAAAATTTCTAAAGAGCTTTTGATCTGACTAGACAGATCAAAAAACTTCGTTCTTAAGTGCTCAATGCTAAGAAATGCATCAAAATCTTTATCAGAATTCTTTTTTGTCTTTAAAGAAAATGACGCTTTCTTCCCTGCATTAAACTCAACATCAAACTGTTTGTTTTGAAAATCTATATTACCCTTAAAAGGTATAATAGTTTTAGCAAAGCAAGGGCTAAAACAAACAAAGACAAAAGCTAATAAAAATATAGTGGTTTTTGCTTTCATTTTAGTTAAATACTAAAACGTCTTCTTTGCGTTCTATTTTGACAGAACCGCCCCCTTTAAAACGACCTGAAATAATATCTTCAGCTAAAGGATCTTCTAATAATCTCTGAATTGTTCTTTTTAGAGGCCTTGCTCCGTAAACAGGATCAAAACCATTTTCAATTATCAAGCTATACGATTCTTCAGATATCTCAACATTGATATCCTTGTCTTTCAGACGTTGTAATACACCTTCTATTTCTAACTGTACAATGTCGTGAAGATTATCTTTTGTAAGAGACTTAAATACAATGGTCTCATCTATTCTGTTTAGAAATTCTGGCTTAAAGGTCTTTTTAATTTCTTCTAAAAGACGCCCCTTCATGTCTTCATATGTAACCTCTTCGCTAGATTGCATAAAACCTAGAGATCCTTGTTTCCTTAACATCTCGGCTCCAACATTTGATGTCATAAGAATTATTGTATTTCTAAAGTCTACTTTTCTACCTAAACTATCTGTTAGACGACCTTCTTCAAAAACCTGTAAAAGAAGATTGAAAACATCTGGATGAGCTTTTTCTACTTCATCCAAAAGTATTACTGAATAAGGTTTACGCCTTACTTTCTCTGTAAGTTGACCACCTTCTTCATATCCAACATATCCTGGAGGTGAGCCAATAAGACGAGACACATTAAACTTATCCATATATTCAGACATATCTATCTGAATTAAAGAATACTTGCTACCAAACATAAACTCTGCCAATTCTTGTGCTAGCAAAGTTTTTCCAACTCCAGTAGGTCCCAAAAATATAAATGATCCTATCGGACGTTTTGGATCTTTAATTCCTGCGCGCGAACGCCTGACAGCTCTTGCTATGGCGCTAATTGGCTCTTCTTGGCCAACAACTTTCTTTTGCAATTGTTCTTCCATCTTAAGAAGTTTCTCGCTCTCCTCCTGTTCTAATCTAACAAGTGGGATTTTAGTCCATTGAGAAACAACTTTAGCAATTTCCTCATAACCTATAGTTATAGTTATTTTGTCTCTTTCCTCAGTCCATTCTTTTTTTATTTGATCTAACTTATCACGCTTTTCTCTTTCAAGATCACGCATCTTTGCCGCTTTTTCAAAATCTTGACTTTTTATATGGGCTTCCTTTTCTTGCTTTAAATGCTCTATTTCTCCTTCAAGTTCCTTCATATCAGGAGGCACTATCATTGTTTGAAGCCTTGCACGTGACCCTGCTTCGTCTAGAATATCAACTGCTTTATCAGGCAAAGCTCTTCCTGATATATATCTAGAAGATAATTCAACCGCAGCCTCTAAAGACTCATCAGAAAAAGTCACTCGATGATGCGCTTCATACTTATCTCTTATACCTCTTAAAATTTCAACAGCTTCTTCTTCTGATGGAGGGTCTACCATAATAGTTTGAAAACGTCTTTCTAAGGCCGCATCTTTTTCTATATATTTTCTGTACTCATCTAAAGTAGTCGCTCCAATACATTGGATTTCTCCTCGAGACAAAGCAGGTTTTAGAATATTAGCTGCATCAATTGCGCCTTCAGCTGCGCCTGCTCCAACTAAGGTATGTAGCTCGTCAATAAAAAGAATAAGCTTACCTGAACGCTTTATTTCGTCCATAATTGCTTTAATTCTTTCCTCAAATTGTCCTCTGTATTTAGTTCCAGCTATCATTAATGCTAAATCTAAAACAACAATAGTTTTATCCCTTAATATTTCAGGCACCTCACCATTTACTATCATTTGTGCTAGACCTTCGACTATAGCTGTTTTTCCTACACCAGCTTCTCCTAAAAGAACAGGATTATTTTTTGCTCTTCTACTTAAAATTTGCAGAATTCTTTCTATTTCTTCTGTTCTTCCTATAACAGGATCTAGCTTGTCTTCTATTGCAAGTTTATTTAAATTCCTACCATAAGCATCAATAGCAGGAGTTTTATTTGGCTTATTAGGGGTTTCCTGATTTTGATTTTCATACCCTGGTATTCCAGAACCCAGTAGCTCCATTACCTCATTTCTTAATTTTGAAAGATCTAATCCAAGATTAAGTAAAACTCTGTATGCCATTCCTTCACCTTCTTTTACTAATCCCAAAAGAAGATGCTCTGTTCCAATATAATTATGCCCCAAAGCACGGGCTTCTTCTGCTGAAAGCTCTAATGCCTTCTTAGAACGCGGAGTAAAAGGAATGTCTCCTAATACTTGTGTTTGAGGTCCAGGCTGAACAAGCTTTTCTACCTCAATCCTTATTGTTTCTAAATCTAGGCCTACTTTTTGTAATACTGCTGCAGCAACACCTTCGCCTTCACGAACTAAACCTAAAAGCAAATGTTCTGTCCCAATATAATCATGATTAAATCTTCTAGCTTCTTCTTTTGCGTAAACGATAACTTTTCTTGCTCTTTACTGTGAATCTATTAAACATATCTATTTCCCTCCTAATTTTTTACGAATTAAACTTGCTCTTCTTGAATCTCTATCTGCTGCAGATAATTTTTTCTTCTCTATCTTTTGCAAATGAGCTGGTTGAATCATAATAAATAATTGATTTATATCTTTTCTTCCCACATCATTAACTATATCTAAATCAACTCCCAAACGTATCATTGATAAGAGCTCAACTGTTTCTTGACTTGAAATTATCCTAGAGCTTCTTAAAGTACCTAAAGAACGAAATATTTTATCTTCTAACATTGCCTTATTTTGTAACAACAAAGCCTGCCTGGCCTGCTCTTCTTGTTCTATAATTTGACGTATCAAACCATTTATATTCTGCAATATATCTTCTTCTTTTTGCCCTAAAGATATTTGATTAGATATCTGATAAAAGTTTCCACTTGCCTGCGTTCCTTCTCCATAAAAACCACGAGAAGCAAAATTTAATTTTGAAATAGCAGCTAAAACTTTATTAATTTGCTTTGTCATAACTAATGCTGGCAAATGAAGCATTACAGAACCCCTCATTGCTGTTCCCGTATTAGTTGGACAAGCTGTTAGATATCCCCATTTTGGAGAGTATGCAAAATCTAATTCTTCAGATAATGCGCTGTCTATTGAATCTATTATTTTCCAAGCTCCAGCAAGATCAAATCCTGAGTGCATAACCTGGATTCTTAAATGATCTTCTTCATTTATCATTACAGACAATACCTCCTCTTCAGACACAACAACAGAACGCCCTTCTACATTTGTAGAGTGATCGTGGCTCATAAGATGACGCTCTACAAGAAACTGTTTACCAATATTATCTAACTCGCTTATCTTAAAAAATCCAGAACCCTTAAAGTAATCTATCTTGTGCATCGCATCTTCAATAACAGACAATATTTCAACTATCTCTTTTTTGCTAGCTTTGCCAGGAAAAGGTTTATCTAACAAATTGCGAGCTAATCGAATGCGAGAAGACATAACAATATCAGAATTAGGCCCTGTACCTTTTAGCCACTCTCCCATGTTATTAATAAAATCGTCTAGATTCATATTATTCTCCACCCTCATTTTCTAATTCACGGATTTTATCTCTTAACATCGCTGCATCCTCAAAATCTTCTCTTTCAATTGCATCTGACAAAAGTTGTTTTAAGCTATTTGCATTTACACACTCTTCTTCGTTTTGAGAAGTCACAACAACCTTTAAAGGCTTTTTACCCAAATGTTTATTTGAACCATGGATTTTCTTAAGCAAAGGAGCTAAATGCACTTCAAATGTTTGATAACAATTGCTGCAGCCAAGTCGACCAAATTTTCTAAAGTCTTCATAACTAAGATTACAATTAGAACAAACAAGTGGAGTTTCTTCTGGTGTTGCCTGATGCTTTCCAAAATCTGCTAAACCAGCCAAAAGATCAGCCAATCCAAACTGTTGTTCCATTTGAACGCTTTTTTCTTTTGAACACCCTTCACATAAATGAAGCTCTGCCATTTGTCCGTCAACAATCTCTGTTAAATGAACAGATGCTTTTTTCTTGTTGCATATATCACATAACATTTTTATTTCTCCTTAATACTTAACACCATCTTTTTTAGTTCTAACTTTAAACATTTTTACAATCTTTGCAGTCATAGGACCTGGTTTACCTGAACCTATAACTCTACCATCGACCTTAACAATTGGAATAATCTCTGCAGCTGTTCCAGTCAAAAAACATTCATCAGCTACATAAACTTCATGTCTTGTTATCCGGCATTCTTTTGTCTTTATTTTTATTTTATCTGCCAACTCTAAAACCAAGTCTCTTGTTATACCTTTTAAATTTCCTTGGCTTGGAGTAAGTAAAACTTTATTCTTAACAATAAAAATATTATCACCTGTACACTCTGCAACAAATCCTTGAGGGTCTAACATAATAGCTTCTGAATATCCTGCGTTGCTAGCCTCTATCTTTGCCATGATATTATTTAAATAATTAAGCGATTTTAATCTTGGGTTTAATGCCTCAGGACAATTTCTTATAGTAGGAACTGTTATAATTTCCATACCTTCTTTGTACAATTTCTTTGGATATAAAGTAATTTTATCTGCAATAATTATAATATTAGCAGCTCCATAACATTTTTTAGGGTCAAGTCCAAGATCTCCTTCTCCTCTTGTTACCACTAAACGAATATAAGCATCTTTCAGATTGTTCTTCTTTAAAGTTGCAACAACTTCATCTATCATCTTTTTACGTGTTAAAGGGATATCAAGCATCATGGTATGTGCTGTTTCATAAAGCCTATCTATATGCTCTTTTAACTTAAAAACAAGCCCGCTGTATGATCTGATTCCTTCAAACACGCCATCCCCATATAGAAGCCCATGATCAAATACAGAAACTTTAGCGTTTTTCTTTGCAACAAATTTTCCATTAATGTAAACTTTCATAAATTACCTCACACTTTTTTATAGTTTAAATTAATTTTCCATCACGCATATAAAGTCTCTTTTCTATAAAAGAAGCTATATTCTCATCATGCGTAACGATTACGAATGTCTGATTATTACGTTCGTTTAATTCCACAAGTAAATCTTTTATTTCTGCTGTGCTTTTAGAATCTAAATTACCTGTTGGCTCATCGCATAAAACTACATCAGGATTATTTATAAGAGCTCTTGCGATTGCAACACGTTGCTGCTCTCCACCTGATAGCTGACTAGGCCTGTGACTGATTCTTTTCTTTAAACCAACTCTTTCCAAAAGAGCCGCCCCTTCTTCTTCTATTTCCCTCATTGATTTCTTTTTTTGTTTTATCAATGCAGGCAAGATAACATTCTCTAAAGATGTAAACTCTGGCAGCAAATGATAAAACTGAAACACAAAACCTATGTTTTCATTTCTTACCTTTGCTCTCCCTGCATCATTTAAGCTATAGATATTTTCGCCATTTAAAAATACAGAACCTTTAATAGGCTTATCTAGTCCTCCTAGCATATGAAGCAATGTTGATTTTCCTGCACCAGATGGGCCAACAATGCAAAGCATCTGTCCATCTTCAACTTTTAAATCAATGCCCTTTAAAACATCTATAGTATTTTCTGCCTGAGAAAAAGACTTATGTACATCTATTGCCTGAAGTATTACCAACTATTGATCTCCATTCTATTCATAACGCAATGCTTCAACTGGCTCTAAATTAGAAGCACGAGATGCTGGATAAATTGTTGCTAAATAACTTATTACCATAGCAGCAGTTATTGTTATTAAAATATCAAAAAATTGTAATTCAACGGGAACTCTATCAATAGAATAAATTTCCTTAGGAACCTTAACGTATGTTCCTAAAATATAGCTTAAACCAACTCCTCCAACTAGCCCTAATAGTGTTCCTAACGAACCGATAAAAACTCCCTGTCTTATAAAAATATTTCTAATCGATTTATTTGGAACCCCTATTGATTTTAAAATTCCAATATCTTGAACCTTGCTTGTAACAGTGACTATAAGCGTGCTTATTATATTAAACGACGCTATTAAGACCATCAACGTAAGTATTATAAATAAGCCCCACTTTTCTAAAAACAATGCCTCGAAAAGATTACGATTTATATCAATCCATGTTCTGACAATAAAGCCGAATCCTAATATCTCATAAATTTGATTTTTAACTTCTTTAGTATTATTAACATCTTTTAACCGAACACCAACACCCGTGACCGTATTATCAGCAAAATTAAAGATTTCCTGAGCTTTTTTAAGATCAACAACAACCAAGCTCATGTCATAATCAGCCATTCCAGTATTAAAGATGCCCGAAATATTTAAACTATATCTCCAACCACGGCCAGCCATTCCAGAGCCAGGAGAAATTAAAGTAACTTTATCTCCTATCTTATAGCCAAAATATCTTGCAAGTTCACTGCCTATAATAATATTATCATCTATCAGCTCTTTTATATTTCCTTCAACTAAATACTGATCAACCTTTGTAACTTTTCTTTCATCTTCCGCATTTACTCCTCGAACTGCTATTGCCACGGAATGCCCCTTGTTCTCAAGAAAGATATTGCCTTGAATATATGCCGCCGTACCTTCGATAGAATCAAGATTGTTAATTTTATCTATTATTTCTTCATAATTTTTTACACCCGTCTCTTTCTCAATCATAATATGAGGAGTTGTACCAATAATTTTCTCACGCAAATTATTTCCAAAACCCGTCATAACAGCGGTCACAACAATCAAAGATGCAACACCAATTGCAACTCCAGCAATTGAGATAAAGTTCAAGAAAGACAAAAATCTTCCTTTATTTGCTGTCAAATAGCGATAACTTATCCAACTCTCGTAATTCATTCTTTAGGCTTATTACCTTGTGGTTTCATTAATGGAAACAAAATAACATCTCTAATAGATGGAGCGTCTGTTAAAAGCATAACCAATCTATCTATTCCTATCCCTAAACCTCCTGCTGGAGGCATACCATATTCAAGGGCATTTAAAAAGTCTTCATCAATTGTCCTATTCTGAGTCTCCACATCATCATCTAAATCTTCTAACAATCTTTCTCTCTGTTCGCGAGGGTCGTTTAACTCTGAGTAAGCATTTCCTATTTCCATGCCAGCAACAAAAAACTCAAAACGCTGCGAAATATGTTTATTATCTGGCATTGTTTTAGCTAAAGGACAAAGAAAAGTAAAATAATTTGTAAAGAAAACAGGATTAATTATCTCTTCTTCCTCAAGCATATCCTCAACTATTTTCATAACAGCAGAACGAGTTAACTTATCAATTTTGATCTTACCGCCTTTTTTTGTTTTTACTTTATCTAACATTACATCTGCAGTATCCTCAGGATTTATATCGAACTTTTCTTTTATAACTCCTGCGAATGAACGACGCTCCCAAGGTGTAGTAAAATCAATTGCTTTACCTTGATAAGGAACTTTATACGAGCCAGTAATTTCTTTTGCTAGAAAACTTACCAAATCTTCTGTTAACTTCATCATATCTTGGTAATCAGCATATGCTTGATAAACCTCAAGCATAGTAAATTCAGGATTGTGTCGTGTTGATACACCTTCATTCCTGAAATTCTTATTCATTTCATACACTCGTTCTAGACCTCCTACCAAAAGCCTTTTTAAATAAAGCTCAGGAGCTATTCGCAAAAAAACATCTAAATCATATGCATTATGAAGGCTTTTAAAAGGTCTCCCACGAGCACCACCTGCCATTGGTTGAAGCATTGGAGTCTCTACTTCTAAAAAGTTCTTTTCATCTAAAAACGAACGAATAAGACTTATTATTTTACTTCTTTTAATAAAAACTTCCTTCACGTCTTTGTTCGCAATCAAATCAACATATCGCTGTCTATAACGAACCTCAACATCTTTAAGTCCATGCCATTTCTCTGGCAAAGGCAATAATGACTTTGATAGGACTTTAAGCTCTGAAACACGTACACTTTGTTGCTCAGTCTTTGTTACAAATAGCTCGCCACGAATACCAATAATATCGCCAATATCTAAAGCCTTCGTTATATCAAAATCATCAATTTTAACAGCATTAACTTTCACAAAAAGCTGCATCTTGCCAGTTCGATCTTCAAGATCTATAAACATAACTTTTCCATGACTACGATTTGCCATAATACGACCCGCCAAAACAACCTCATTACCTTCTTGAAAGTTATCTAGAACGTACTTAATATCACTCGTACATTCAAATTTTCCGCCGTATGCATAAATATTATTTTCATTTAAGCTAGAAAGCTTATCTAATCTAACTCGTTTTATTTCATCTAGTTCCATAAAATTACACCTCTAAACTATTATTTAGTATTAATATTAATTAATATAATATATAGATTATATAGAAAAAGGTCTTTAGTGTCAATCAAAACACAAGCCACTTTTTCGGCGAGGAACATACTTTAATTTTTTATAAAATTTAAAGGATTTTAAACAGATACTATACAAATATCTGCCTTATTGGCGAGTTTAATACATGTTTCTTGATTTATGAGGATTGTCTTTCCTGCTTCTATTGCAAGACATTTTGATTTTGTTTTAATCATATTCTTAATTGTGCGAGGGCCAACAACAGGGACATCAAAACGCAAATCTTGTTTTGGCTTGCTTACCTTGACTATTACAGCCCCTTCTCTTGCTATTTTGCCACCTCTTAATATTGATTGATCTGTTCCTTCCATCGCCTCTATCGCAACAATCGCTTTATCTTTTATAACTACTGTTTGCCCTATATCTATATCTCCCATTTCTTTTGCTATTCCTACGCCAAATTCAATGTCATGCAATTCAGAAATACTTGGACCTCTTTTTGTTAAGGTGCCTTTTGGAGCAAGATACTCATCAATTAAAAATGTTGAATCAATTAAATCAATTCCATAATTCTTAAGCTTATCTGCTGCTGCTGCAAATATTGTGTCAGCTTTTCTATCCTTTATAGCCTCAAAGATTCCACTAAATTCCTCGTCGAAGTTTACCCTTTTATCAAACAAATTACTTTGACTAACTTGTCCAGCCATAATGGCTTTAGAAACATTTTTATTCTTTAAATATAAAAACATTTTTTTCATATCTCCAACATTAAACCATTCTATTTCAGACACAAAAAACTTTAAGAAAAATGATGCATCACCTATAACCGCTGCAGCAACAACCTTGTATCCTTTGTCCCTTGCTTTCTTAGCAAAAACAAAAGGAAACTTTCCGCTGCCCGCTATAAGTCCTAATATTTTTTCTTGCTTCATAATTTATACCTTCAATAAAAATGTCACTTAAGCCTATGGCTTAGGTGACATTTTATTTATGCCGTAAGGCAAATATCTTTATTAACCGCAAAGACCTCTTTTTGAAGTCTTAACAAAAAATGTTAAGTGCTCTATTTCTGGACACATCTCTATTTCACTTTCAATTTTTTCTAAAGCATGAGTTTTAGAAAGTCCAGATTGAAATAATATTTTAAAAGCTCTTTTTAATAATAATACCGTCGAAGGCTCTATTTCTGCTCTTTTTAATCCAACAGAATTTGTACGAATCACTCTTGCAGGATGTCCGTCACACATAGAAAAAGGCGGTATGTCTTGTACTACCTTAGAGCATCCCCCAATAATAGCAAGCCTTCCAACACGAACAAATTGATGAATAGCGCAAAAACCACCTATTATTGTATTATCTTCTAAAACAACATGTCCCCCTAAAGTAGCAGCATTTGCCATGACACAATTATTTCCTACTATACAATCATGAGCAACATGAGCATAAGCCATAAGAAGGTTATTATCCCCTATTACAGTTTTCCCACCACCTTCTACGGTTCCTGGATTGATAGTAACATATTCACGTATTGTATTATTTTCTCCAATATTTAAAAATACATTGTCGTCGGAAGAATGCTTTTTGTCTTGTGGTGCGCTACCAATAACTGCGCCAGTATAAATTTTACAATTGCGACCTATTGTCGTTTGTCCTGTAATTACGCAATGTGCGCCAATCCTTACATTATCCGAAATCTTAACTCCACCTTCAATTACGGAATAAGGACCTATAATAACCCCGGGAGATAATTGCACTCCAGGATTAATAATTGCTGTCTTATGTACATTGATATTTTCCATATATTTCCTTATATCTACTTATATTTATATAATAATTAAAATTTATATATTACATTCTATCCTTTAATCCATTTATAGTCAACAATCTTGCGTCGTCCTTAGTCAATCTGAGACGAATCAGCGAATGAAAGTGTAATATCAGCCTCTGCTACAACCGCATCTCCTACTTTTGCTATACCACGTGCAATTGCAACGCGCGATTTCTTTTTTATTATGACAACCTCCATAACCAACTGGTCACCTGGGACTACAACCTTCCTAAACTTAACATTATTAACTGCCATAAACAATGCCAACTTACCCTTACTTGTATCGTTAGTTAACAGCGCAATACCTGCTACTTGCGCCATAGCTTCTACCATTAGAACACCTGGCATAACAGGTTTAGCTGGAAAATGTCCTCTAAAAAATCCATCATTTATAGTTACATTTTTTATACCAACCGCTCTTTTTCCTTCTTGAAGCTCTAAAATTCTATCTACCATCAAAAAAGGATAGCGATGTGGCAATATTTTCATTATGCCATTTATATCAATTTCTGAACCTTCCTCGTAATCATATTCTTTTATAATGCTATTCTTATTATATCTATCCATTTGCTCTTTTATCTTTTTTGCCAATGCTATATTCAAAGAATGACCGCTTTTAACAGCAAAAAAATGGCCTTTAACAGGCGCTCCTAATAAGTATAAATCTCCAATAAAATCCAATACTTTGTGTCTTGCAAATTCATTATCAAAACGAACCTCATTGTCTAAGACACCTTTCTTTCCGACGACAAGAGTGTTTTTGTAATTTGCTCCTTTGCCCAGTCCTTCGTTCTTTAATGCAGCGGCTTCACTTTCTAAACAAAAAGTTCTACAAGGAGCTAGCTCTTTCTCAAAAGTTGAACTATCAACAGTGATATCAAAAAATTGTGAAGTCAAAAGAGGATTATCGTAGTCTAGCACATACGAAATCTTAAACTCTTTTGATGGAACAGCGTAAATTGAACACCCACCAAAAGACACCCCTACAGGTTCTTTAATTTCAAAATATGCAACTTCACTATTTTGCTCTACTATGCCAACTTTTTTAAAGGCACTCAAAAAATCATTAGCGCTTCCATCTAAGCCAGGCACTTCTTCGCCATTAATTTCAATTTCTAAATTATCTATCTCTAAACTAGACAATACGCTTGTCAAATGCTCAACAGTATTAATTACTGATCCATTTTTTCCTATAGAAGTACATCTTAAAACATTATTATCGTCGATAACATTCGACAAATCAGCTTTTATTATCAGCTTATCATCTAAATCAACTCTAATAAAATTTATACCTGTATCTTCTTCTGCAGGCTTAAAAGTAATATCAATTTTATCGCCAGTATGTAAGCCAATGCCTGACAGAGAAAACTCTTTTTTAATTGTTCTTTGCTTTCTATTCATTTGTTAATTTTGCCTTAAGAGCTTCTATTTCTTTCTTTAATTCTTTTATTGTTTTTGCATAACCAGGTAATTTTTGGATATGAACATTTATTTTCTTTTCTTCTGAATGAGATTTTGCAGGAAAACCAGACACCATCTGACCAGCAGGAACTGTCTTTGTGACTACTCCACGAGCAGCAATAATAGCTCCCCTACCAATAGTAAGATGTCCTATAGCTGCAGATTGACCTGCAAATATAACATCATCTTCTATTACAGCACTTCCTGCAATACCTGTCTGAGAAACAAAAATACAATTCTCTCCAATAATAACATTGTGCGCTATTTGAACTAAATTATCAATTTTTGTTCCCTTGCCTATAATAGTCTTACCAAATCTTGCTCTATCAACACATGTATTTGCGCCTATCTCAACATCATCTTCAACAACAACACTACCCGCTTGAGGTATTTTTTTATGCTTGCCGTCTATCTTTACAAAACCAAATCCATCAGAGCCAATAACCACGCCGCTATGCATTATAACCCTATCACCTATAACACTTTTTTCTCTAATAACTACATTAGGATATATAAGACAATTATTTCCTATGCTAGTTTCTTGCCCTACATAACATCCTGCATTTATTATAGTATTATCACCTATTGTTGATCCCTTTTCTATAACGACATGCGGGCCAATGGCAACATTCTTCCCCACCTTAACATCCTCTTCTATGACAGCTGTCTTGTGTATTCCTTTAATCTCACAGGTATCTTTTGTAAAGAAGGAAAGGATTTTTGAAAATGCGAGTGATGGATTATCGGTGCGGAGTATTGATTTGCCTTCAACGTCTATATCTTCGGATGTTATTATAGCTGAAGCTTTCGTTTTCTTAATAAACGGGATATATTTTGAATTAGAAACAAAAGTTATATCGCCTTCTTTTGCTTCATTAATGCCATTTAATCCAGTTATAACTAACTTCTCGTCACCAACAACCTTGCCACCAACAATACTAGCTAATTCGGCTAAGGTCTTTTTCATTAAACAGGCTCTTATTTGTTAAGAATTTTAAGTATATTTTCTGTTAAATTAAAACTTTGATCGCCATAAATAAGAACTCTATCGTTTAAAATAACAGAGTACTTATCTTTCTTGGCGAAATCACTAACAATTTTTTCAATTTCTAACAAAATCTCTCTAATCTTTTCATTTCTTTCTTGAGTTAAATTAGCTTTCTCCTGACGATCATATTCAAGTAACTCTGCTTTCATCTTTTCAATATTCTCTTCAACTTTTGCCTTTTCACCTTCTTTTAACAAAGCTAATTTTCCTTGTGCTTCTCTTATTTTTTCTATCTTTACATTACGACTTTCCGTAAACTTATTGTGTTTTTCTTCCAACATTTTATCAAAATCTTTTGTTTTATGATATTCATCAAAAAGCCTACTTAAGTCTACATAACCTATTTTATTTCCCTTATCTGCAGCATAAGATGCGCTAGCAATTAAAACAAACAAAAGAACAATAACAATAATTTTAACAAATTTCATAGTCTATATCTCCTTTTAGAACCCTCTGCTAATGCTAAAGTAAAACTTACCAGACTTTCCATCTTCTCCTGGCTCATCATTCAATGGATAACCATAATCTAAATTAATAGGACCAACTGGTGTTTTTATTCTTGCACCAACGCCTACGCCTGTTTTAATATCTCCAGTTCCAATATCGTTTGCCTTTGGCCAAACATTACCAGCGTCAAAAAAGACAGCCAGCTTAATAAAGTCTATAACAGGAATGGTATATTCTACATTGGCGACAACCATGCTTCCACCACCTATAGGATCGTTTGACGCTGAATCTATAGGACCTACTTTACGCTCATCATAACCTCTGATTGTTCTAGCGCCACCAGCAAAGAATCTTTCAAAAATTGGAACGCTACCAGAATCTCCATAATCATCTACAATTCCTGCCTGAAGACGAAATTCCAATACAGATTTAGCCTTCAAAAGTACATAGTAACTTCCATTTCCTTGCAACCTATAGAAGTCCTTATCGCCACCTATAGGACCACCAGCGATATCGATACTTCCTCCAAGAGTATATCCTTTAGTTGGACTGAAATTACTATCAAGAGTATTTTTCTCTAAACTAAAACCTAATGAGCTTACTGTGTTTTCACCTGCTTCAGCTGTTAAGTCTGCAGAAACTCCAGTCTCTAAATTGCCAATTGTAATACGTTCATTTCTGTATATAACCCCACCTTCAACATACTCTGAGAATCTCTTGCCGAACCTAATATCTCCTCCAACTCTAAGTTCGTCATAAGCATAACCGACATCTCTTTCTCTATCTCTATCTTTCCTATATAGATCAAACCCTCCTGAAACTGGATAATCAAATACCCATGGTTCAGTAAAGCTTAACAATAAATTATTTCTTGTAGAGCCTGTCTCTGCACGGACTTGTAGCTGTTGTCCGCCACCCGTAAAGTTTGGCCAATTAGTAAAATCAAAATTTCTTTGCTCTACTTCTATAAAACCTATCATTTGATCTACAGTACTAAAGCCACCGCCGAAACTAAATTGTCCTGTTTTGGCTTCCTTAACCTGAACAACAAGATCTTTTCTATCATAATCGTCGGTGTCTTCTATATCAAAACTTACATCTTCAAAATATCCTAACTTAGAAAGACGTTCTTTACTCCTACGTAACTTGCCTCCGTCAGATCTATCTCCAGGAAACATTTTAAGCTCACGGCGAACAACAGTATCTCTTGTTCTAGTATTTCCTTGAATCTTTACTTTTTCTATATAAGCTAATCCACCTTCAGTTATGTCAACCTTTAGTTCAACTTCGCCTGTGTTAGAATCAAGAGCTGTTGAATCTTCAACATTAGCAAAGATATAGCCTCTATCAAAATATAAAGTTCTTATATTAGACACATCTACAGCTAATCTTTGACGACTGAATATGTTGCCTGGTTCCATTTCTTCTATTACTTTATAAATTTCTTTATCAGAAACTATACTGTTTCCTGCGACTGAAACGTCTCCAACATAATATCTTTGACCTTCGTCTAATTGAATATTGACCTCTACCCAACCTTTAAAAAGATACTCTGTTGAATAATTTGCGTTTGCATCAATAAAACCATTTTGCTCGTAGAATGAAACTATTCGCTCCATATCTTCTTCTAATAATTCTTCCTTAAGATATCCGGAGCTCAAAATCCATTTGTAACGACTTCTTATTATTTTCAAAACTCTTTTATCTGGATAAGAATCGTTTCCATAAACATTAATTCTTTTTATTCTTATTCTATGTCCTTCTCGAACTATAAAGTGAAGGCTTGCCTTATTAGTTACTTCATCAACAAAAGACTCAACTTCAACTTCTGCGCGCATTAAACCCTTCTTGGCATACATATCTTTTATAACATTAGTATCATCGCGCAATACCTTATTATCCAAAAACTTTCCAACCTGTGTCTTTAAATTTCTCTTTAATGTTTTATAGTTCATAAAACGTGTTTTAGAAAAAGTGACTTCTTCTATAATAGGCTTTTCATCTACATAAATAAAAAGCTTAAGTCCTTCTGCATAATCTTTCCTATCTACCCTAACATCAGAGAAATAACCTGTATTATATAGCCTTTTTAAATCATCACTTATAACATTTTGCAAATATTTCTGACCAACTCGTGTTTTGATTCTAGAAAGTATGGTCGCAACGCTTATTGTTTTATTTCCTACAACTTCTATTGCTTTAACAAGTTTTGCGTCTGTTGATACTTTAGAACTTACTTCCTGTGCTTGAGCACAAAAAGATACAGCAATAAATATTAATATAAAGAAGAATACTGCTTTTGTTGGGTTTGTTTTTTTCATTTTGATTTAGCTCTTAGTTTGGTTATGCAGCTGGTTTAGTATTGAGTAGTTGGTTTGGGACAAGTTTTTATTATAAATTTAATTTGGTCTGAATCACAGCTTTTCTAAAATACTAATTCTTTAGAAAACTAACGACTTCGCTTAACGCGAAATCTTGATTTAATTATAATGTTAAAAAAAATCCGTGTCAATCACCATATGCAAGATTTTCAAATCGCATAAACTCTTTCGTAAATTGAAGTTTTATCGTTCCGGTTGGTCCATTTCTTTGCTTCGCAATAATTAAATCTGCCACACCTTCATTCTCGCTAGTTGGGTTATAATATTCTTCTCTCATTAAAAGCATAACCAAATCAGCATCCTGTTCAATCGCGCCTGATTCTCTAAGATCAGAAAGTTGAGGTCTATGGTCTTGTCTTGACTCAACCGCACGAGACAACTGGCTTAATGCAATTA
>JAVCCJ010000001.1 GCA_030765585.1 Candidatus Zapsychrus exili
GCGCTATACGCGAGCAATATAAAATAAAGGTCCATTGCCCTACGGTCACTTCTTTTAAGCATCATCGGAAAATACTTCTCATCCTCCAGTAAAGCCTTTTTCACCTCTATTCTTTCAATAATACTACCAACATAAAGAGGCTCTCTTTCCCTTTTTGCGGCCTCTTCCTTCTTCTTCTGTATCTCGTAAATCCTCTCCAACCTTGCTATCTTCTCCTCCGCGAGCTCAAGTGAATCAATCAGCGTCACCGACTCAAAATTATTCTTAAGCGCGACAATGCTCCAATTCATACTCCCCTCAACCACATAACGCCCATCCACAACAATAACCTTATCGTGCAATTTACGTCCGGGCGGCATAAAATACAGCTCACACCCCGCGTCCTCCAACTCCTTAAATTCATCTTTACCAACAAGCTCTTCATAACTCACATCAGGAAACCTTGTATTCAAATAAATCCTTACCTCTACGCCCCGCTCTTCGGCCTCAACCAAATCATTCAACAACAGCTTAACCGGATTATTCGTCTTTAACTGCGTACTGATATGATACATTCCAACAACAACCGACTCCTTGGCATTATCAATCAATTCAATAACGGCCTCTTCATATTCCCGATCAGATATATCACTCACGCTGGCCGGATAAAATTCCCCAGCAAAACAAAAATCCCCACCGATTACAGCAAGGATTAATATAAAGACAACAATTCCAATTTTGGATTTCAATCTATATCTCCATTCTCATAGCTATTTTTATTATACGCCTCTCGTATAATGAAGAAAAATGCATGATTGCATCAATATCCCCCATTATTTTCTACTTATTTACAATAGTTAACGAAACCTTTTTGTGATATATCTAATTGTTTTTTAATCATATCTTCGCAATATGCTATAGCCTCTTGACCTCCTGATACTATTTCTTTTGCTTGCTTAAGTACAGCAAGTGCTTTTTTAGAATTGCCTTCTTCGTAATATATTTTTGCTAATGTACAATAGACTGCTTCATACTCTGTTCCTAAATTTATTGATTTCTGGAGCGCTTCCTTTGCTTGCTTTGTATTATCTAATTGGTTATACATAAAACCTAAGTTGTGCCAGTACTCTGGGTGTTTGAGGATTCCTTTTTCACCTTTGGCAGCTTCACTCATATGCTTTATTGCGTATTTAGTGCCCTTACGCCCCATTTTATATAAACAGTACGCTAAATTAAATTCCGCGTTTGCTGGTCGCGATTCCGGTAATGCACAACCAATATTTTGAGAATCCTCTACTTCCTCTTTATATAAATCATGCCTAAGACCCATAGTTAAAAAATCTCTCTCTTCTGTACGTTCTTCCATTAGTTTTAATTGTTGCGACTGGAGATTATTATAATGGGTAGATATTGCAATAGGAGACCATATATAGATAATGCTGAATAGAACGAACAAAATTTTCTTTGACTCATTTTTTGTGTCTTGATGATTTGCATTAAAATTTATAGTGTTCTGAACAATAATTGCTATAAGTATAAACGCAATATAGTAAGACGCAATAAACTTAGAGAATATCGAGAACCTATGCAAGATCCCCGGAATTAGCACAAGAAATATTATTATAATAGGAATCACATGATTTTTAAGATATTCTTGAATCTTCTGCTTTACTAAATAATGCTGCAAAGTTTCTTTTATTGTCTTTATACCTTTTCCTATGCTATAGAGATATTTGTTATCCTTTCCCATTTTTCCCACCCTCTCAGTAAATACTTACAGTTAAAAAAATTAAACTTCTCTCCTGCTCGGTTTAGTAGAATTGTAATTCCATGAACACAATACTTAATTATTTTAAAATAGAACCGTCCCCTTTATTACCCTATTTATTATTGAATAAGCACTTATGCCCTCATCTCTGTAGACTTTAAATATCTCATAGCCTTCTCGTTTAGCAAAAGATTCAAGATATTCTCGTTGAACTTCAAGAGAATACCCCTCTTTTACTTGATCTTCTGTTGATACGTGAATATATATAGATATTTTCATAATATTCTTCAAAAAAATAAACATTATGCTGGGTAAGGCAACACGAAACCTGTGTTGCAGCATTCATAGCAACTTATCCCAACAAACTTATCCAGTTTTTCCATTTTCATCCATTCATTAAGAATTGTTTTATGTCCATCGATTGTTTGAACATCGTTCTCCTTAAACAAATCGAGAATTTTGTCGGCTTTTTCTGCTTCAGGAGACAAATATAATCTAAAAGCTTCTATAAATCTTTTTGCCTTTTTGCGATGTTCATCAGACAATTCAACGCTATAAAATTTTAGCAATAATTCCGCATGCACTAAAAAAGAACTTCTACAAAGATCTCCATAACCAATGTCATCTAAATGCGCCATACCATCATTTGATTTTAACCGAAGCTGTTTTAAATATCTAGGAACTTTAGTATACAAATCATCAAAAAGATTGGCCTTAAAAACTTCCCCATCAATTATATAGTTTTCTGATGCAAGTCTCGCATAAACAACAACATCATCTACGTAAGTCCTAATTCTACCAAAAGCTCTCTCTATAGCCTCTGATTGGGAAACACCCGAACGCCAAGCCAAAATAGAAAATTTATCTACAAGCTCAAGCTTCATATGCGTTAATTCATGTGCTAAGTCAACATCTTCCCAACCATCTCGCAATCTAATTATTGCCGTAGATGAGGGAATAAACTTATATTCTGCAACAACACAAGAATCCAAAGATTCAAATTCAATGCTTAATCTTGTTTGTTTTTCAATATCTACAAGAAAATTTTTTATGCAATCACGTAATCGTAATAATATGATATCTTTATCCATATCTTCCCTCACTTAAACTATCCTTTCTACACTTCAAGGAATATCTCTCGTTAGATTGGGCTTCTGCTGAAACACCTGTATAATTCACTCTTTTACCTCAAACACTTTTTCTCCATTAAAATACGGTATTTTGTCTCTACTGAAACCAAAGGTATTGTAAATACGTTCTGAAAAAGTAAACGCATCTGAATCGCTCTCAGAAACCAATGCTTTAAAACTTTTTTCAAAATACCAATCTTCAAAATTATAGTTCTTTTCTTCCCTGTCAGACATATGGGCATAATTATTAAGGCTATATGGTCTCAAGGAATATTTACCCTGATTAACGAACCCCATACTTACATGAAAAGATTTAAATATATCTAATATAGTTGATAACTCGCGTAAAAGCCTAAAAAAACTAACTGGATACTCTGTAATTGAATACGGATTAAAAAGAATTTTGTCTTTGGTCCCTTTATCCTCCATCGCCCAAGAAAAACTATTGGTATCAATAGCACAAAAATCAAGATACCCATTTCTAAATAAACGCAGTCTTAATTCACCAAGCTGCTTTTCAATCCCATCAAATGTATGAGTTATATCATTTGACGGATCATAAAATGACATATTCCAACCACTCGACCTACTTGAAGACGGATTTTTTATAATTCCCTGAATTTTTTCATCACTAATATCAACTATTTCTGGACCGAAAGGAATCGGGGTTGCCGTCATAAAAAAAATCTTTTTTCCATTAAGATCAGATTTAATCTTTCCAACCATTTCTGAATTATATTTTTTTGAAATATCACTATTCTCTGAAAAACTTTTTGATCCATTTTCCATTGCAACTGATGTCAACAATTCAGGCAATTGGATATCACCTGACGCAGCAATAGCCTGTGTTTCCCTATCTATAAGGGCATTTGCCCTTTCTAAATTAACGTCAGATACATTATCAATCAACCAACGAGTTAATTGAATAGATAGATTACGAATTCCAGAATAGTTAAGGTGCTCCAACGCATTAATATCAGTAAATTTCTCGAATTCTTCTTGCAAAAGTAGACATGCCTTCATACCCAATCCATGCATTAAACCATATTCATACGTTACACTATTGCTGCCTGAAGAAATATCAGTAATACCAAAAGCACATGTTTTAACAAGACAACAAACTTTACATAAAACCGCATTTGAAGTTAGTTTATCTTTTGCCGCTATGGGGGTAAACCCCAATTCACTAAGGACAGATCTTAAGGCAGCTTCGCATGATTTATAATTAGGTTGATAGGGGATATCTAAAAAAACATTTTTATCTGAAAAATTCTTTTTAATGGAAGATAATAAGTCACATGACTCCTTAGCTAATGGACCGCATAAAACATTCTGTGACATACGCCCGCTCCTTCCATCCTCGACTTGCTCCACTTCATCCACAGCCTCTATATCTTTAGCATAATCAAACACACACTCTGGCATTTTTATTTGAGGGAACAATCCTTTTCTTAGCTCATCAACAACATTATAAATCTCCTCGTTTTTGACACTCAATACTCGTGGAATTTTTATATCCAAGCGTTCCTTTTCTTTTTTAAGAATTACAGCAACAGCAGCCGCCTTTAAGTAGCCTAAACTAAGATCCGAAGCTTCTCTTTCCGTGAAACTTTTATTCTTATTATAGTGTGACAATAGCTGCATAATAAATTCCTTCTCTTTTTTAAACTCTAGGTGAGGTCCATGGTTTTCCATAATGCGATCCAGAAACCTAGCTAATTCATTTAAACCCATTCGAAATATATCATAAAGCCACTCTTGTCTTTCAAAAGAAACCTTAATATTCTTTTTCCATTCTCTCTTTTCATCTAAAAGTTGTTTGGCTATTGAAAATTTAGGAATAATACCCGCTTTTCCTAATGCAATATAAATCCGAAATTTAATACTTCCTTCAAAACCACGACAATAATCAGAATTACGAGCACCCTTTAAAGCTTCCTGAAGATCCTCCATCGTATCACCTCCGAAAACAATCTCCACACTCTGATCTTTAGAATCTATGAGGAAATGGTGATTATAATGATCCTTTTGAAAAGTTTTAATTCTTACCATAGGATCCAAGTTCTTGATAAACTCTGTTATATAATTTACAGCATCCTGATTGTTTGTCATAGCATTTAATGCCTTGTCTTAATATCTTGGTTATTTATCATTTCTTCATTCTTCTATGTAAGTCTTGAAATTTGTTATTTCACCATCAATAATTTTTTTTCCAAAAATAAAACAATTTTTCATAGCTTCTTCCTTTGTATCATACGTATTTTTAGCACTATAAGGAGTACATTTAGCTCCATCTGAGCTAAATTTCCATATATTAATATTTATAGTCCACTTTTTTGAATCAGCTAGTTGATAAGGAGATGCCTCTATTTCAAAATCTTCATACCTCACTCTATCGGGATAAGCTGTCTTCTTTTTCAACCACACATCAATATCAGATTTTTTAAAACGCAAAAGATCACCTACTTTTGTATAGGGAACTTTGCTATTAGAAACCCAATTGTAAATTGTTTGTGGATTAACTTTTAAATATTGCGATAATTCTGTCACACCCATCAGTTCTTCCATATTACCTCCTAATAATTATAATTCATTTACTTTGATTATAACCTACATACTCAATCTGTCAATATATTTTAAGGGGAGAAATCCCAAAAAATTAGCTTCGGGAGGGCGGGGGCTTTAGTTTTTTCTGCTTTTTAAGCAGCAACTAGGGAGTTGATGCGCGGACTCCGACCACAGCGTCGGTGGACGCTAAAACATCAAAATCGCCCCCGCCATCGGCGGCGCTCGGAATTCTGGGGACACAATGAGCTATCCCCGGAATGCTTTTATAGGCTTTCATTAACTTTTTATCTGCTTCGATTAAGATTTTAAAAAATAACAGAAGATTATCTGCGCAATCGATCAATTCCTGCTCGGTAGGCATCCGGCCAGTTTGTTCGTGCCATTGCTCCGCTATAACGGTTTCAAATTCAGTCTTGTTAGTGTATTCGGCCATAAAAACAAAAAGCTCCGTATTTGTTTTACAGAGCTAATATACATGATTTTTTATGCTTTGAAAATTTACTAAATCAATCTTATTTTTGGAGGATTTCAGTATGCTGAATTTGATGATTTTTAGAAGGTTTTCAGTAGAGCGCTGTTATGGTAGCGGGCCGAATTGAAAGACACGCAACTTATGAAATAATACTTGACTAATTTCTCAACTTCGTCTAAAATCAATTCAGTTGTATGAACTCCACACTTGTAATTTTCAAAGTACGCCTCACACTAAACACAGTCGAAGGTTAGAACGGGAGAATTAATTTGCCAGCTGTTTTTTTAGAATTGATTAACCAACTAAATAGCAGCGTATTTATTCTATTGACCATTCTTATCTGTTCATTTTTTATAATATATAAAGTTGGGAAATGGTCCGAAATATTTAAGCACCATGATTCTAAAATAACAAAAATAGAAGGTCTTTCTGAAAAAGTAATTGAGCTGAAAACAAAAGTAGATTTAATTTATGATAACACAAACCCCAGAAGAACAGTGGCAGCTATGAGCCCCATAAGTTTAACAGATATGGGGAAAGAAATAGTAACTAAAATTGAAGCAAATCAAATCTTAGAGAAATATATTTTAAAATTAACTAAAGAAGTTGATTCAGAAAATCCAAAAAATGCTTATGATATTCAAAGCGCATCTATGAAAGTTGCAAAAGAAAAAATGATAACTTTTCTTAACGAAAAAGAACTGAATACCGTTAAACAGGAAGCATATACTCGCGGTATTATAGTTCAAGATGTGATGTCTGTATTTGGATTGCTATTAAGAAATCATATATTAAATCAAAAAGGTATGCCAATATCTGATGTTGATACACATGCTCCGCATGACTAAGTAAAAAATCAATCGCTATTTTAGGATCAGAATTTAAAGCCCACCAAGTTTAATCTTAAAAAAGTCAATTTCTTATTATCAGATTGATGCACTAATATTTTTTAACACCTTTTTTCTTATATAAGCTTATCGGGAGACACAACACCTATTTATCCTTTTTCTTCAAGAGAATTAGTATTATGTCTCCTGATTTTATAATTTTTTCCTTCAAAATTAATAAACATCGCCATTGGTACAGATTTTAAATATTTTATACTTCCAAAAGATAATAAAAGTCTTTGTACTGTATTGCTTATAAAACCATTTGGAGGGATTAGGAATTCAAGTTTTCCAGTAAAAGTCATTGAAGACAGATCAGACACATGTTTCTCTCCAGTTGCTTTAGAATCATCAAACTCCAAAGCAGATCTTTCGTGTATTTTCTTTATTTCTTTCAATAAACTTTGCATAGCTTCTTTAGATGGAATCCGCAGAGAATCTTCTAAAAACATTGAACTAATCCTCCGTAATATACTTCTAAAATTGCCAAGCTTACCGGACATTCTCATTGCCAATGTCTTAGCCGGATTGATTTCAAAAGTAATATCTAAATTTCGGACATATTCAATCAGAATTTTCCAAGTAGATTCCTTTGTTAAATCTCCACAATTTACTGAACCCTTTATTTCATTCCATCGCAGCATATCATTTGTATAAATTATTGATCCCGTAATTTGAGCTAAAAATAAACCTAACTCAAAATTTGGTGAAAGATGTGATATCATAAATTGTGCACCTTTTTCCCCTGGTTCAAGCTGCTGTAGCAATGCTAAAGGGTCTTCCAATCTTTGCTTTTTCATATACTGCACTAAATCTGCCACCTGCTGAGTAGATAACCTTGGATCAAATTCTCTAATTTTTCTTCTCAAGCTATCATCAGGAATTGCAGACATCTTTCTTCTAAAATCATCTCTATATAAATCCATCATCGGCTCCATATGGACAGGATCCGGCTTATTATGTTTCCACCTAGCCTTTGCCATTCCCCATAGCTGAGTCCTTAGGCTATGGTTAAAATCACACGGATCTGGGACAAGATTTATAATCCCTTTTTCTATAAATGGGGCTAATTCAAGCAATAAAAATACGTTCTTCAATGTTTCTTCCTTAAATTTCTCCGGAGATTCTACTGGACTATATTCAGGCTTAACCTTCACAGGATTCATAAATGGATGCATAACTATAATTTCATCAAAATATAAAACAAAACTTGTTACATTCCTATGAATTATTCGTGGATCAATTAAACCAGAATACAACGCGCGAAAAACTCTCTTATCTGGACGGGGTAATAGATCAATAATATTTGTTTCCGGTGGCCACAAGCAACCAAAAGCCTTATGGATATCTTTAACTTGCTGATCACTTAATTCTCTGCGCACATCTTCCCAGGTTTTACCTTTGTTCAAGCCCAGAATATTAATAACCATTTCAATAAACATCAAATTTCTTTCGCGTATACTACGAACAGTAGTTATCGGACAATCAGAAGTAGCTTTATTCTGACAGCATTTCTTATACTTCTTACCACTCCCGCATATACATGGATCATTAACCCCTATCTTACCTTCCCAAGGTGGTTTCTTTAGATACGACAAATCACCCACGGTACGACCAAAAGCATCTTGATAGTGCGTAGCCCCATTTTTATATCCAATATATAATTCACCTCCGAAATGCCACAGTTCATTTTTAGGCGGAAGTAAACATTTACCTATTTCCTTCCAGTTAACTTTAACATTAGCTTCTGGGTATAACCATTCTTTTTTAGCTGCCGCGATATACCGCCGTGCTCTTGCTTTTAATATATAATTAAGCGCGCTAACTTCCGAAGCATTAAGTTTCCGTGATCGAATCATTGTATCTATGCGTGAAATAGTCTGTCCGAAATGCCGCGCATATGTCCTGTTAGTTAGCAAATCTGTACGTGTTGGATTTTTAGCATATTCAAGATTTGTAAGTATTAGGCAATGATTTAGCCCCATAGGGAAGATTGTTTGCGATCCTATAAAAGCGATGGGAGGGTCTGTGCAATATTTTGAATCTAAGGGGCAATCTGGATTATAGATAGTTACAGGATTATCGGTTAATAGAAATTTTATATCAGAATTTTCTGCAGAAACTATTTCTCGCACTGCCTCAACCCACATTGTACAATGCATTTGTCTAATTTGCTGCATCTCAAGCATAAGTTGTACTTGCGATAAGCCTGAATATTTGGCTTTTATCCAGTCAAGACCTTTAGGGGTTCTTATTTTTTGCGCATCTAAATATTCAAAAAATTGGCTAAATGTTTCATGAATTGCAGCAATATCATTATTAAGAAAAGCTTGAACAGCTTTCGGACCATCGGCATCAATTTTCCCGAACAAATACCTTTCCACGTCATCGTTCAGCATACCAAAAAAAGAAGTTGTATATAAATCCTGCAATTTAAAACTCTTCTTTGGGCCTTGCACATGACAATCCCTTAATTTTATAACTCTTCCATCTGACAAATGTTTTTTCTCAGGAAATAAATCCAAATAGTAAAAAGTAGAGTAACCAGGGAGAAGAAACCTCTTCTGGTATGAAATAGGCACATAATGATTTTCTCTTGCAATACTCATAAATCCATCTTTCCAAAATAAAAAAACTTCGCGATAAATTATGCGAAGATTTTGCTTTTGACGTATAGGGTTTTCATTTACTGAACTCGAGACTTTAAACTTAC
The DNA here is from genome assembly GCA_030765585.1 of Candidatus Zapsychrus exili. GTDB lineage: Bacteria > Omnitrophota > Gorgyraeia > Zapsychrales > Zapsychraceae > Zapsychrus > Zapsychrus exili. The sequence goes on from JAVCCJ010000001.1 coordinate 9,518, forward strand.
AATTTAATTTTAGTCTTAGTTAGATATTTTATCAATAATTGAGCCTTATCTTATTCGCAATCAATTTATTCCATACATTTTAAATTATTTTCATAAATAATAACTGTCATTCATCTTTTCATCATGAATAAATGATGTAATTATAAAGCTAACTTCGCCTTCTTCCATTTTAATATTTTCCATCTGCCCCAGCCTAGTATTTATAACTTCACATTGTTCTTGCGTAATATAAAAGCGATGTTCACCAAGCCAATGTTTTGCTTTAATGCAATCTTCTTTAACATTTGATTGTAAAAGTGTTACCATGCCTTCAACCTCAGCCTTATCAATCTTAGGAAAAAGCTTAGGGAATACATCAACGTGCCCATCTTCTGACACAACAATACATATGGTTGGATGTTCATTTGAAGCAATATAACGTATGGCTGAGTTATATCTTGCCCCCCGCGATTGATCCCCCTCATCCGTAGCTTTACCATCTAAAATAACACCTATAGCATAACAAACCCCCTTTGAATCGATCAAAATAGCCCCATCAATACCACTAAGACGCGAAACAAGCTCAGGAGTCACTTCAATTGGATTCACCATTAAACACTGCTTTTTTAATCTCTCAGCTTCTTCTTTGGCCCTGGTTGAGACTACAATCATTGTCCCTTTTTTTTGATCTATTGCCGCTGACACCACACTCCAAATACGATTTTCAGCATCTTTTAATATTTTTTGAATTATACGCTTTATATCTGAACGAAATACCTCTTCATTAAGTCGTTTTAGTGGCAACCATGGAATTCCGTATGAAACATTCATTAATAAGTTGTTGTTATAATACATTTCCCATCTATATCTTCCAGTAAAATCTATTCTGAAAACATTCTCCATGTTTGAAGATTCAAGAGTCCCAAATCCTGTAATTCCATTATTGATCCCAGGAAATTTATCGCCCCCCCGACACACACAAAATAAGTCTTTACCGCTAATTTCAATCATCTTTCGAGCTAATTTGTGATTATGGATTGGTATTTTATCCTTTAGTTGCACTTGAAGCTTGACGTTTTTTTCTTTTGAAGAGCAAAAAAGCATCCTCCCAATCGCTGCTTCTCCTTCATAAGGAAGCGAAGAAACAATATTTAAACTATCGAAAATATCTCGCAAGATCAGATCTCCTGTACAAAGAGTAATGGCATAACAAAAATCATCCCCAGCTTTTCGTAAAATAGAAGTTTTCTCTTTAGGAAATGTATTAAAAAAACGCCCAGGTTCTTTTTTTTCAAGCATTTCGGTCGCTTCTTCTAAAAGACACAAGATTACATTGTGCAAAATCCCAATAGAAGATTCATACTTTTCAAACAGTATCGGCTTTGGAAGATGTGGATATTCAAAAACCTGAGCTCGGTTAAATTGTAAAACAGGAACAACATGATACCCTTCGACTCTTGTCGGCAATCCACAAAAGGAAATAGTTTTATTTTGAGAATCATATAGAGATACAGCTTCTTTCACAGATTGGCGTACCGACTTTTTTCGAATATTTTCTGGCATATCACGCATACTAGGCTCATCGCCATAAATAATTGAATGATCAGGATGTTCCTTATAAATAGCCTCAGTTCGCTTTGCACATTCAAAAAATATTTTTGGATCCCACCCTTCATTTTCCGGCTCAACACATACTGGATAATCGTCTTTTTTTTCAGGGATACGAACACCAATAAGAAGCGCTTTTGGCTCCAGAGTTGGCGCAATTGATTGGATAACGTCTTTTGCCTTAACTTCTAAAGATAGCCTGAAATGAGGTTGATATCCCCACATAAATAATTTGATTGCCCTGCTCACAATGATCCTTTACTTTCTTAATTACCGCAATAACAGTCTTTCATCTGATTAATTCTCTGCCTGGAGGCATACCAAAAAATCAGCTCATATATTCTGCTGCTTTTTTCTTTAAATACAGTCCGCTCATAGGTCTCAGGCAAATCTTTATCTAAGACTTCTTCTATTACTGTCTTAACCTTTCCCTTGTCTGGTTGTCTTTACACCAATCCTGAACCAATACAGCAGGCCTCTTGAACCAAGGGGACGGTTCTATTTTTCTTTTAACACTTATTCAGAATGTCAATTAATTAGGCGTCTTCAACTAAATCAGAAATCGACGGATACCCAACAAGTTCTATATTATCAGGTTGTTTGTCTTGTCTCATTTTCGGCTCAATTAGTTTTGGTAAATAAGTATACACAGGACTATCAACTGTTGGCTTGTTTAAAATCACTTTCATTTTCTTTTTTAATTCTTTTTTGAATCGCTGTGCTTCAGTGACACCAATATCTTTCCCCAAGTGTTCGTAAAAATTAATCACTGTATGGTCTACATCAAACGGAGGATCAACTTTCTTTTCTGCAATAACTATCGTGCTAAAGGGACGAAGAGCGTGCCTTACTCCTAATTCATACAAAGCATTAGCATTAAGTGTAGAAATGTCTGCAATAACAATGTCTGCCTGATAAATCCAATCATACATAGGTTTATCGATACTACCATTAATAGCCACATCATTAGCTCTAAAACATTTCATTTTTAGCGTCTTACACACAGGTTTGATAAGATTTTGATAAGTTTTGTCTAAATCAAAAGTTATTCCTTGCTTATAATCAGTTTTTTGTCCATATCCCATGATTACAAAGCAGGTTTTTTGTTTTTTATTCATACCTCACATCCTTCGTATCAAGCATACCCTAATTGCCTATATACTTCTGGCTTGTAATAATAATTCCCAGAATCATACCTTATCACTTTTTTCTCTATTGCATTTCTCACAAAGTAATTCTACATTCCTGACTGTATTGCTACCCCCTTTTACAACTGGTATTATATGGTCAAATTCGAGATTTTCTCTACTACCACATTTAACACATTTACCGCTGTCTCTTCGCCATACAGTTTCCTTAATTTCATCTGGTATTCTCTCTCTTCTATTCTTTAGCCCATATTCTTTTTCAAGTAATTTTTTTCTGACTTTTCGTCTTATTTTATCCTTTCTTATTCTCTCTTTTTCCTTCCTTTCTATCTCTAAAACCTCTTCTTTCCTATCTGCCCTCTCCTGAGATAATCGCTCTTCCTGAGTGAGTGGATGTCCCAACCTAATCATACCTATAAAGAAACATAAGGAAATCCAAAGGATAACCAAAACCAAAAGGAATACTTCTATCCCATAAGGCACTGTAAATAGAGAAATAACAAGTGCAATGTAGAATGCTTTTCTCGCTACTGAAATAGGTTGTTTTTTGGTGTGGTCCTTCTTAATTTCTTTTACCACCTTCTATATTATGCTATACCTTTGCTTAACTTTTTATATTTCTCAGATTCTTGAAATATCTTATGTCTTTTCTGTGATTTATTCAATTCTCTTTCTAATTTTTTAAGATTTATCCACTCTCTCATATTTAATCATCCTAATGCTTCTTATGCTGAACATAACATTCTTCACACACCAACTAACTGTGGCATTTGATCCCAATATTTGCCTTCTAGTTTACGTCCAGTCTTCTTTTTATTTGTTCCACCCCATTGCTTAAAGAAAAAAGGTACTTTTTGTTTTACGCATTGATCTCGAAGATTCGTCACCCACTCAGGATCCATATATCGAGCTCCTGGGCCTGATTCTCCACCGACGATCGCCCAATCAATATTCTTTAAATTAACTTTCCCTACTGCTCCAATAAGCGGTTCAAATGAAATAAACTTTACATTCGCCTCTGTATACCTTAAGCAATCTATCCGATCCTTACACTTAGCGTTCTCAACGCTAACACCCATCCAAATGTTTTTTCCCCACGTCAATTCATCACTTAACTCTGCCAAGCGATCCGCTCTTTTGGTTAGGATCTGAAACGTGTGAATAGACGCTCTATTCATAACATCAAAAACCTTCTTGATGAAAGCTTTTGATACCTTGCGATGAAAAAGATCACTCATTGAATTTACAAAAATGGTTTGAGGCTTCTTCCATTTAAGCGGTAATTCAAGCACATGCTCATGGCACATCAACTCAAAACCATTGCGATAGTTTACTTGTCCCATAGCCTGCAACCTTTTTGCCATTCGTTCAGCGTAGCAATTCTTACAACCCGAACTAATCTTTGTACATCCAGTCACCGGATTCCATGTTGATTCCGTCCATTCAATTTTCGATTGTGCCGCCATAATTACACTCCTATGAATTTAATTAGAGCACCTTTAGTGACAGTATTATTTCTTTGTTTTGGTTTTCTTTGCATTTCAATCAAACCTTCATTCTCCAATCGCATCAAGGCCTCTTTTATTGTTTTTTTAATACCATTTGTATTTACATATGCCCATTCTTCAATATCATCATAAACAATGGTTTCTTGCTCTTTGCAATAGTCTTTAATGCGATTACGAAGATTGATTCTTTCCGGATCCTCAAACAATGACATTTGCGCAGTCTTAACGCCAATAGCTTCAAAACGATATTCAACATCGCTAACTCGTGCCATGTTATCTTTCATAACTTCTAATGCTTTAAAATGCTGCGATGCATGAATAAGATAATAGCGAGGACGAATCCCTTGCCCAGGAGTATTAATTCGAAAAGGCATAACATACTTCGATTTTCCTATCTTTTGAAGATTTTTGCAATATAAATTTATAAAGAATAGCTGGCGTTGTTCAGCATTTTGTGTTTTTTCTACATCTTTATATTCATCAGTACCAAACAAATCCAACATAGATTGTTCTGCATGACCTTGCTCCCAAAACCGAACTACATCGTAAACCATATAGTTTATAAAAATTTCGCTCCTTGGATAGGACAAGATTCTTTTCAATGTTTGCATTGAAAAGCCCGAATATCCAAACGGATCTACAAAAAAGAACATGGGATAATTTTTAATAGCATTCGTATCAATTTCATCTAATATTGCATTAATTCGTTGCTCAAAATCACCCTGATGCACTTGCCAATATTGGTTATTAGTATTAATTCTGTTAAGAATATTCCGCAAGGACTTGACACATTCTTTATCCTTATCTATGCAGAATATAACAACTTTTCTTTGCTTATCATCTACGATTAAATCATTCGCGATATTTGCAACCAAAACAGGAGAACCTGCGCATTTAGAAGTTTTTGTAGTGTCACAATAATATTCGCCGGGACCACAAAATCCATCAAAATAGGTAACAAGTTGTGATTTACCATAATTCTTGCTTGCACTAAATAATATTTTCATCCAAACCGCAATATATTGTTTAAGTAAATCATGTTTTATTTTTGTCGGTTCTTCTATAATCCAAGGTACATTCATCATCTTCCCAATACAATTTTTCTTTCATCTTGCATAAGTTCATATGAGTCAAATGCAGGTTCATTGATTTCTTTCTAGCAAATCCAAACTCCTTCTTCTCCTTGATTATCTGTTTTCGGCAACTCTAATTCTCACAGTTTTAAACTCTTAATGTGCTTCCTTAAGGATTTTTCTAGCCTAATCATTCCTTCAATCATATCGTCTTGCAATTTATCCCATTCTTCCTTATCATTTAATCCTGCATAGTCAAATCTTTTGCTAATACGAGAGGCTCTTCTATCATCAAGTCGCTCCCATTTAAGTTTGCCTCCGAAATCATTTTCGATTTCATTTTTCTGGGAATAAAGTTCATCAAATATCTTCTTATTTTCTTCGTTGTTTTCTTTCCCGCGATCAATATATAACTCAACTTGTCCATGTTTGTACGTTATCGCATAATTAAATCCTAATCCTCTTTTTCCAGAACCAGCACCAATCCATGAATATATTGATGGTGATATATTGGCATGAAGAGATGTTTTCTTCTTGCTTTTTTCTAATAAAGTTTTCCAAAATTCATGCCTCTTTTTATGCCTCCCAGCAAGTTCTTTCTTTTCTTCACCCACAATCTCAGTCTTTTCACTAGGACCTGTTATCACAGTAAATTTGGCAGCTGGTTCAGAGTTTCCAATACGATAGGCCTCAATCTTGACTAAATAAAAACAAACATCACTCCCTGTTTCATTCAACCATTGTATTGCAGTCTCATGTTCAGGGCGTGGTTTACTAGAAATCCATATAGCTGTTTTGGCTTCAAGATTCGACACATAGGTAAGCATTTTTCCAAGATGATCATGGTCAGTTTTTTCAAGCTGGTTTTCTATAAGAACTTTTTGTCCTGATCCATCCTCTGCCGTAATATCCGCAGAAAAAGAACCAACATTCTTTTCTTTCTCATCCGCTGTCAAATCCATATCCAACTCTTCACCTAAAACTTCTAAGTTTTCGTACAACCAAGAGGTAAAATCTTTAGCCTCATTTCTCCAAACTTCCCTCAATGGAACTCTTTCAATTTTCCCAATCATATTTTTATCCCTTTTTTTACCACTAATTTTATATATAAAAACTCCATGATGACCATTCGAAAATACTCAGAACTCCCTTCAATCGCAATACTTAATTCTTTTGCTTAAAACAGGCTAATTTCTCTTAGTCCCCATCCAAATATTAGTAACTATATTCATCTATTGCTTTTAAGGAATTGTCTTTTATCTTTTGTTTATTATTGAGATTTTCCAAGACTTTTTTCTTTTTTGCTATCTTTTAGATTAAATGTATAACTAAAATCATCCTTATTAATTATTTGATATTCCATATTTTCCACGGTATATAATTTTTGGCTAACAAAATGGGCTGGGATATACTTAATAACAAAGAATTTAATGGTATCATTAAAAACGTGATCTGGGGAGCCAATGCCTTTTAAAGCGATTATATTATTTTCGATAACTAAAGTGGCTGGACTAAAAACCCCGCGTTCATTTGATACCTCTACACTATTTTTTTCTGGAACATTCTCTAATTCAAAAAATATTATAGCTCTTTCATTAGAGAAACCAGGGTACGAGAAAACTTTAACTCTTTTATTTAAATCCTGATTCTTAAATTTCTCAAACGTAAATTCTTTGGGGGAATTAACGGAAACATCTATTTTATTTGCAGTTATTCCTCCGGATTGATTATAACTAGTAACATAAACTTTCTTTTTGGTATCATTTTCGCCAATATTTTTGATTTCTTTTTTTGGATAAACAAATATAAACCATGACCAAATAATAATACCTACAATATATGCTATTATCCGTAGAGGCAAAGACAGATTGATTAAAAATTCATTTAACATTTGTTGATCTCCTTGATAAAATAGAGATAGACACCTTTTCCTTTTTTACAATTTATAAAACACAAACAAATTCACCAACAATCTGAAAATCACTTGCCGAAACATTTTCAAGAACTATATTATCAAAATCTTTATTATCTGGCGAGAGAATTATTCTTTTATGCTGCCATGTTCCATCATCAAAATATTCTTTTTCACTGTGATACCTCTTTATTGTATACGTTCCCTGTGATTCAGGATCTCGAAGTGCATTGCAATTAGCTAAAACAATTTTCCCTTCCCTGGATCCTCCCCGTTCTTTTCTAAATACACACCAACTATTATCAGGAATGGTGGGCTCCATAGATTTTCCCACAACTTTCGCAATAAACATATTTTCATTAATTTTTATAGAGGCTTTAACTTGCATCCACCCCAATTTTTCAACAAATTCTTCTTTTCCAAAAGCGGTCGCAACGGCCTCAAGAGAATAAGCCGGCAAATACTCAGTAAATTGAAGTTTCCCAATAACTGATTCCTCTATCTTTATGCGCAATTTGTCATCATGTGAAATAAGGTCAGAAAAATATTGTGGTTCCTTTGTTAGAGCGGGGGCAGCTTGAATGCGCGATCTAAAAAAAGATTCCGTTTCTTTATCGACAAAGCATACATAGCACCCCTTCAGACCCCGCGTCA
>JAVCCJ010000042.1 GCA_030765585.1 Candidatus Zapsychrus exili
AAAGTATCAGAAAAGAAATTAAAAGAGGTCCAAGAACTATTAAACGACAGGCCTCGAAAAGTACATGATTTTTATACACCTAATGAGGTATTCTTTAAACTGTTGCACTAGAAACTAGAATCTACACGTTTCTGGTCTATTGCTGGTCTATTGCAACAACCTTACCATTCTGGAGTCTTACTTTCAAGCGCTTGGTGATAATAATGGGGACAGGCTACTATCTAAGTTGGAGGCTATCCCTATTTATATTCTAAAAACTTTACAAAATGTAGGAAAAATCACTTTAAAAGCATCTTTCATCACAGAATATATTTTAGCACCCTCAAGGAATGCGTTCAAAGCTTCAATCTTTATAGGATCAATTTTATTCTTGAAGCTATCAAGAATATTAGCACAGGACTGTTTCCAGTTTTCTTCATTTGATGCCCATAAAATTTCAGCTGCTTTGGTCATTTCTCCCTTAAGAGCATTTGCAAGTTGCAATTTTCGTCCTTCCCCGTATGTCAATGCAACCAAGCTAGTGATTTTATCAGAAAGCAAAAACTTTCTAACTTCTTTGCTTAAATTTCTATATTCCTCGTTATTTAATGAGAGTTCTTTACTATTATAAACTCCTTCTTTATGAATTTGCATAGCCTGCAAGCGAACATAAATTGCATCCAACCAGTTTACTACTTCAATTAACAAATCTCCGCGATACTTTGCCTGTTCAGATGCATACTGATAAACCACCGAAAGCATTGTTGCGAATAATGCTCCAATCAAACCTGATAATAAAATATTCATAAATTCCCCCATAATGTTACTCTAAATTAATAGGGACGTTCCCCGATTTATACTTAAGAGTGTCCCCAGAAAGCTATTTGTTCGCGGTGTTTCTTTTTTCGGTAATTCCCAGAAGCGTGGAATTACCTCTTAGAGATAAGCTCTGCTTATCTCTTATATGAAAAGCGCTTATACTTCTTGCGCTTAAATTTCCTGCGGGATTGAGATAAGATTTTTTGTAGTACTACTTGTATAATTACTTGTATTAGGTACGTTCAGTCATCCTACACCTGAAGCAAATTTATGTCAATTTTATTAATTATGCTTAACATTAGTAGGATAGTAGGGATTAGGAAGACTTAAACAACTACGTAGTGACTACGTAGTTGATGAGATTGCCGCGCCTATCGGCTCGCAATGACAAAGGACGAGCGCAACAACAATACATTGCTTTTGTTTTGGATGTTAAACGCCGTTAGGAAATTTTAGTATGATTTATACATCGAGCAAGCAAATACCACAGCAGCATTACTGTTTGAGGTCTCGCTTTAATGCGAGACGAGTTTAATGCGGCGTTAAGCGAGATGTGCGAATTTTACTTTAAAATTTTCTTAGGCAGGTTTCTTTTGGTCCTTTTCTTACATTAAGAAAAGGACAAGATGAAACGCTTGGCGTTTCTAAACGAAGCGTTACCGCTTCAAAAAACACTATAGGTGGTGCGTCCCTACCACATAGGGACAAGGTAAAGCGGTTGCCGCTACCTTCAATTCTTCTGATCAAGATGTCCTTCGCGAATCACAACATACTTATCCGTGTCAGTATTAACATCATAAATACTAAAATTATTATTTATATCAAACTTTTCATTGCGAACTGCAAAATTAATTGAAACTGAACCCGTGTCATCAGAACTTTTGATGCGATGAAAAACATTACACGGCCAAACAAGCATTGCCGCTCCTTCATAAAACATCTTATCATTTTTCTTTATATAATTTGGAGCCACTTCAAAGCGTTCAACTTGCTTATGTTCTACATTATAAATATCAGTGTACCTAGTGCCGCCTAAAACCAACAAATAGTCTTCTTGACCAGTATGCATATACCATGGTCTCTTAACTTCGCCCACAGAACCTGGAGAAATTGCACCACCCTCATGAATTACACGATCGATTCCGTCTATGCGAGGTATTACATCTAAAGGAATAATATCAAAATGTACCCCTGGGGTCTGGCGAAAAGATTCTAACGGTAAAATTTTATATAGCCCTTTAACTTCTTGAAATATACTATTGTTATCGCTCACAAAATTCCTTTTTACCTTTTACAGCGCGCGTTAGCGCACATCTACCTTTTCCTTTTGCCTTTTACCTTTTACCCTTATTCCTACTGCTTCTATCTCTACCTCTATCTTTCCTATCTCTATCCCTATTTCTACCTCGGCTTCGACTTCTGCCATGATCACCTTCTGGTCGGGTCTTATCAACATTGGCCTTAATAATAACCGGGCCTGTTCCTCTTTTCTTCTTCTTAAAATAAGAAAGTAGAATTTCAGCATCTTCAAACGGTAATGTAATAAAAGAAAACTTATCAAGAACTTGAACATCCTTTATCTTGCTTGGCCGTATTTCGCAGGTGTTTTCAATTAAACTGATAAGCTTATTACGAGATAATCCATCTCGTTTACCTTGAGTAACAAACAATCGTGTCGTTCCTGCCTTGTCAACAACGCGGCTAGACTCTTCGATTTGAGCATAACTACCAACATTAAGCTGATCAGCAAATGCATGCTTTAGTAGCGCTGGCAATATCACCTCTGCTGGATTCTCAGCCAAAAGCTCTTCTGCCATTTTAGAATACTCTGGTTGCACATCGCCTTTAAGTAATTGTTCAATATCTACTTTTATACGTGCACGTTTTGTATTTATAACATCTTTTACTTTAGGCAATTTTTCTTTTCTAATATCAGCCTTAACTTTTCTTTGAATAAACTGAAATCTTCTATATTCAGAAGGAGTAATAAATGTGATTGCATTTCCTTCTTTTCCAGCTCGACCCGTGCGTCCAATACGATGAACGTACGACTCTGGGTCTTGCGGTATAGAAAAATTGATAACATGTGTTAGGTCAACTACATCTATTCCTCTTGCGGCAACGTCGGTTGCAACTAGAATACTTGTTTTCTTCTTTTTAAATCTGTCTAAAACTCTTTCACGAGCACTTTGATTCATATCGCCATGCAATGCATCTGCTTCGTAGCCACGATCTATTAGATGTTTATAGGTCACATCTACATCCACTTTTGTACGACAAAAAACAAGACCATAAAATTCTTCTTCAATATCAATAATTCGACAAAGAGCTTCAAACTTATCACTTTGAGATACTTCAAAATAGATTTGATCGGTTTGCGCAACGGTAAGTTCTACTTGTGCTGCCCTAATAACATCGTAATCGCCCATATATTTCTTAGCGATTTTCAGAATTTCTGGTGGCATGGTGGCTGAGAACAACAAAGTTTGACGGTCAGAGTTAGTCTGACTTAAAATTTCGCTTACCTCTTCAGTAAATCCCATGTTAAGCATTTCATCAGCTTCATCTAAAACTAGAAAAGACACCTTATCAAGTTTTAAAGTTCTACGTTTTAAATGATCTATCACGCGACCAGGTGTGCCGACTACAATATCAACGCCGCGTCTTAAACCTTTAAGTTGCAAACTGATTGATTGCCCGCCATAAATAGGCATAACACTTAGCTGTTTTCTTCCTTTTAAAGAATTGATTTCTTCAGAAACCTGAACCGCTAGTTCGCGCGTGGGTGCGAGCACCAACGCTTGCGTATATCCTGCTTTTTCTTTAATAAGCTCAATAATAGGTAGGCCAAATGCTGCGGTCTTGCCTGTTCCTGTTTGTGCTTGAGCAACAATATCTTTTTTGCCATTTAATATAGCAGGAATAGTCTTCTCCTGAATAGAGCTTGGCTCTTCAAATCCCTTTTTCTTAATTACTTTTAAGATATCTTCTGATAATCCTAGTGTTTCAAATGATCCCATAGCTTTTACCTTAATCCTTTTCCCTTTTTGTCTTTTTCCTTTTTCCTTTTTCCTTAATTTGCAGCGGCATTATAGCACATAATAAAAAAAGAGCCCTATTTATTAATAATAGAGCTCTTTTATAAGAAAATTCCTTATTATTGTTCTTTGAAGCGATAACGCTTCATCTTGTTCCTGTGTGGCAGGAACATACCACCCACTTTTTTTAAAAAAAGTAGGCAAAAAACTTTGCCTATTCAGGTTTTAAAGAATTATTTAATATTTTAGCTTAACGCCGCACTGAACTCGTCTCGCATTAAAGCGAGACTTTAAACAACAGTGCGTATGGAATATCTAACTTGCTTGCCAAACTATTAAATAATACAAAAACCTTACAACGGCGTTTAACATCCAAAACAAAAGCTTTTATGTTGTTGCTGTTATGCTGTTTAGTAGCTATTGGAATTTTTTCCTTACAATTTATTTATCAATGAGTACAAGTACCACACTTGTCCACTGTTTAAAACCCAGTTTAAACCCCGTAACTTTATATCTAAGTTGTGGGGTTTAAACGGGGTGAGTTTGGCAAGGTACCATTGATTAATAAATTTAAGTGTTTAAAATTCCAGGCGTAAACTCTTTGGATACTTTCTCTAGAGAAAGTATCAAGAAATATGAAGCGTTACCGCTTCAAAGCACACTGTAGGTGGTGCGTCCCTGCCACACAGGGACAATATGAAACGCTTGGCGTTTCTAAATGAAGCACTTATCCAACTCTTAACAAATAAATATACCAAATAAGAACAAATAAAAACACAAGGATGACAAACGCAATATATTTTATTATTTGAAGCCTTATTTCATTATCTATAGTCATCCTAAGCGAATACACTAGCATATTTGCAATAACATAAGCTAGTCCTATTATAATTAGAATAATAAAAGTTACTAGTATTGTACCGTACATTTATGTTCCCTGCTCTTCTTGTTTTTTATCGTTACCACAGCAACATTTGCCTAACTTACAAGCTCTAAGACCACATATAATAAAAATAATCCCAACAACAATTACTGCTAGCTGTTTAGAGCCTATGTCTAAACTTGCGCCAATGCCGATATGATCTGCCAAAACACCAATAGACACCAAAATAATACCTGCTACAAAACAACATACACATTTATTTGTTTTAAACATCTTACGCCTCCCTTTATTGTTAGAGATAGACATTCATTTCAATCATTCTATTGCTAGGATAAGTTTTGGTCAAGTTTTTAGTTTTAGGGCATCCAGGCAAAAAAGGAACAGTACGCTTTAGGGACAGTCCCCATTATTGAAGTTTCCGCCTCGAGGCATATTTTACTTAACTTTTTTATATGTCTCTATTGAGAACGTTGACTATTTGGGGAGCCGCATTGAAACTGCCACCTTTCAGTAACATTTTTCTAAAAAATAGCGGAAATGATACTGGATTCAATTTTTCCCTTTAAAAACTAAAGTAAAATTGAATACGACATACTTTTTACAAAAAAACAAATGCCGTATTGGTTTCTTCAATTATTTTCATATAAGAAACCAATCTCGGCATATTCATAAAAAAGGACACCCTTTTACAAGGATGTCCTTTTTTGCATGAATATGCCGAGAGACAGAATCGAACTGTCGACACAAGGCTTTTCAGGCCTCTGCTCTACCAACTGAGCTATCTCGGCGAGATTACTACTTAAATCTTGGATAAATCTGATCCGAATGCTGCGTAGCCAAACGTGAAAACATTTTGGTGAAGCATGTATCGGCGAACAAATCTTATAATCTCAAAAAAATGAATCTAAATTCTACATAACACACGCGTACTTGTCAACAGTCAATTCTATTACCTATTGTCCCAAATAATTATTTATCTTAACAAAAACATCTTGAGCCAAAGATACCTTTGGCATAATGCTTTTCTAGCGCGAACAGTCAATCTTACCGCGGCTTTTTCAAGAGGTGTAATTGTTGCTGTTATCCTTGAGCCACCTACATTTGCAACAATAGTGCCGTCCTCTTCGTTTTCTTCAACAACCAAACCCATTATAGAAAGTATCTCGATTGAGGCATCCCAAACAACGACTTCTTCGTATTCTATTATGCCCTCAAACGTATCAGGGCTAACAACATAGCCGCCGACAGCGCCAAGTCCTCCAACAACTAAATAAATACATCCCGAGGTTGAAAGAATTGCGACTAAGATAAGAACTGCTAATAAAGAATTGATTTTAAAGTTTAGAGGTTTCAAAGCACTCCTCCTTTTTATAAAAGGTTGATTAATATTATTTATTTACTCTGTTATTTCTTTGCGCCAACGACGCATTGAAATAATGAGCGCAACAACAAACGCTATTACAAGCCAATCGCGACCTATCAGAACAATTGAAAGCCACGAGTAATCTCCGTATGGAGATGTGACTTCTGTTTTTAAATCATTTATCAAAAGCAAAAACAATACTGCTGGTGTTACAAATTTAACGCAAGTGTCCCACAACTTAGGCAACATCCATTCGGCAGTGCGATTAATGTGTGTGCGCAACTTGCTTGCTTTAAATATCCAGCCTATTAAAATACATTCTAAAATTCCGACGATAACAAGTCCGTAATGCGTTATAAAATGATCTACTATATCAACCCAAAAAAGTCCGCTCTTAGCTGTAAACATAATGCTTAGCATAAATCCTGAAATACACACAACTGATACAACAGATTTTCTTGAGTAATTAAATTTGTCAATTACCGCCGCTGAAAAAGCCTCTACCAATGATATTGCGCTCGACAATCCTGCTATTACTAGAGAGGTGGAAAACAATACGCCGAATACTTTTGAGAACGCTGGCATCAAACTTATTGCCTTTGGATATGCGACAAAAGCAAGTCCAATGGACTCGCTGACCACTTCGGAGACTTCAACACCTGTTGTCGTTGCCATGTATCCTAGCGTGCCGAATACTGCAAATCCGGCGAGCAAAGAAAATCCAGCGTTACCGAAACTTATTATAAATGCGTCCTTAACTAATGATACCTTGCGCGGTAAGTACGATGCGTATGTTATCATTATGCCAAAAGCTAGTGACAATGTGAAAAATATCTGAGAAAAAGCATCTATCCAAATTTGTGGACTTTTTAAGAGCGAGAAATCTGGCTTTAAATAAACTTCTAATCCTTTTGCCGCACCCTTTAAATTTACACTCCAAATAACCAGAATAACTATCAGAAAAAATAAAAGCGGCATAAAAACTTTGTTTGCGCGCTCAACACCTTTTTGTACGCCAAAGAAAACTATGAGCCATGTCAATGCCCAAACAGCGACTAGAGATAAAAGTATTGGCGTGCGTATGTCTCCTAGCTGAAACGGGCCTTCGCTTATCTGTAAAAATTTATCAAAGAAAAATGCGTTTGCATCAGCGCCCCAAGATAAATCGAATGAAAAAAATACATAATTTACGCACCAGGCTATAACAACAGAATAGTAAACCATGATGCCGTACATCGCTGTTGTTGATGCCCACCAGCCAGCCCATTCCCATCTTCTATCAACCTTGGCAAATGATAAAGGTGCGCTACCACGCATCTTGTGACCAATTCCGAGCTCCAATATCATAAGAGGTATGCCAACTAAAAAGAGCGCGATGAAATAAGGAATTAAAAACGCCCCGCCTCCGTTTTTGTAACACAAATACGAGAAACGCCAAATGTTTCCTAAACCCACAGCAGAACCCAAAGCCGCTAGGATAAATCCCATTCTGCTTTTCCACTGCGGACGAGGATGATGACTTTCACTTAAGCTGGATTTCGTCATATTAAATATGTGCTGTCATTCCTGCGAAGGCACGTAAAGTCCCGTTGAGACTACGTTCCTTTACGGGCAGGAATCTCACTTTTATTATTTTGAGATCCCTCGCTTTAAAGCTCGGGATAAATTCGGACTTATAACTTACGTTTACTCACTTAAGTTCGCTCCGTAAGTTATGTCCTCATTTATTGTAAAACTATTCCCAACCACGATTGAATCGCAGGTGAGAACTTAACAATTACTGGAGCAAAAACAATTGATACCATGCTCATTAATTTTATCAAAATGTTCAATGATGGTCCGCTTGTATCTTTACATGGATCACCAACAGTGTCCCCTATAACAGCCGCTGCGTGAACAGGGTTCTGTGATCCGTCCTCTAGCTTTTTGCCTCCTAGATGTCCGGACTCAATATATTTCTTTGCATTATCCCATGCGCCACCTGCATTATTAAGCATGGTCGCCAAAACAAATCCTGTTGTTAAACCACCTGCAAGAAGTCCGACAACACCAGCAACACCTAAAATTAAACCTGTAACAACAGGAATAGATATTGCAAGTAGACTTGGGACTATCATTGCTCTTTGTGCGCCTGTGGTTGATATCTCAACACATTTTGCATAATCAGCTTTTTGAGTTCCGTCCATAATTCCAGGATATTCCCTAAATTGACGACGAACTTCATTAACCATATCACCTGCGGCACGTCCAACTGCCTTCATTGTCATAGCGCAAAATACAAATGCTGCCATAGCTCCAATAAAAAGCCCACATAAAAGTAGCGGATTCATTATATGAGCTTGATAATAATTTATAAAGTCTAGTATGCCTAGACGTGCTATTGCATCAGCAGAAAGCTCTTGAGCGCCGATCATAAATGTACCGGTCTCACTTGCTAGGTTTCCTGCCCACATCTTAACTTCCTCAATATATGCAGCGATAAGTGCCATCGCGGTCAAAGCTGCAGAACCAATAGCAAAACCTTTTCCTGTTGCAGCTGTTGTATTTCCTAATGAATCAAGCGCATCTGTTCTTTCTCTTACCTCAGGCTCAAGGCCTGCCATCTCAGCGTTTCCACCTGCATTATCTGCGATAGGTCCGTAAGCATCAGTTGCAAGTGTAATACCTAAAGTTGAAAGCATTCCAACTGCAGCAAAACCGATTCCGTAAAGACCTTCTGAGAAATGTTGAAAACCACCTGAAAAACCAAAAGCACAAAGAATACCAACTACGATAATTATAACTGGAAGTCCTGCTGAATACATGCCTGTTGCAAGTCCGTCAATAATAACTGTGGCCGCTCCCATTTTTGCCTCGCCTGCAAGCTCTCTTGTAGGCTTATAATGACTTGAGGTAAACAGCTCAGTCGATTGTCCGATTAAGACTCCTGCAACAAGTCCGCTTGTAACAGCGCCAAAAATTCCCCAGGAAACTATTCCTATTTTTGCCATTACAGCAATCGCAGCTAATACAAAAACTGAGCTACCTAAAGTTCCAAATAAAAGTGCGTTAAGTAAATTTTTAGCACTTGCATCTTCCTTACATTTAACTAAAAACATACCTACAATTGACATTAAAATTCCAATACCAGCGACGATCATTGGAGCAATTACATACATTATTCCTTTTGAAATATCATAATTTGGGTCAGCGTAAGCGTTGTGTGAGGCAATTGAAGCACCAATTGCAGCGGTTGCTAAAATCGAACCACAGTAACTTTCGTAAAGGTCAGCTCCCATTCCAGCGACGTCTCCAACGTTGTCTCCGACGTTGTCAGCAATTGTAGCTGGATTTCTTGGGTCGTCTTCAGGAATTCCTGCTTCAACTTTTCCAACCAAGTCAGCTCCAACGTCAGCAGCCTTTGTAAAAATACCTCCACCAACACGAGCAAAAAGCGCTTGAGTTGACGCTCCCATTCCAAAGGTTAACATTGTAATTGTAATGTCTACTAGCTTCTTGGCGTGAGTTGTTCCTGCGTGAACTAAATCCATTCCTAAGAACTGAAGTCCGTTTAACATATTTACGTCTGTGTAAACAAGCTTGTCTAAAATTAAATACCAAATACAAATATCAAGTAAACCAAACCCAACAACAATCAAACCCATTACAGCGCCTGAACGAAAAGCAACTTGAAGTCCACTATTTAAACTTTTTCTTGCTGCGTTTGCAGTTCTTGCTGAGGCGTTAGTAGCTGTCTTCATTCCTAAGAAACCACAAAGACCTGAGAAGAAACCGCCTGTTAGAAAAGCAACCGGTACGAAAGGATTTTGAATTCCGTTAAGCGCAAGAATTGAAAGAATTATAAAAAGTCCAGCAAAGACAATTGAAACCGATTTGTACTGTCTAAAAAGGTAAGCCATTGCGCCTTCTTTGACGTAACCTGCGATCTCTTTCATTTTGTCAGTACCTTCGTCAGCCTTCATTAATTTTAAATAATAACCAACTGCAAAAATTAAAGCTAAGATGCTTCCGATTGGCGCTACCCACCAAATGGTTGGGGTAAGTGTTACGTTTGACATTTTTCTCCTTTTAAAGAATTAAAATTGTTACAAAATGAAAACCAAAACTTTATTTAAAGAAATCTAAAAAGCAGAACTACAAACTAACCTTTTGTCGGTTTTTTGCCGTGGTTAGCCTTCTTAGAACGCCAGTTTAGCTTTCCTCTTCTTTTTCTCTTTTTACTCATAATATCATCCTTAATTTTAAAGTTATACTAATAATTTGTCTTTTTTATATACTATTTACTTGTACTTCATTTAAATCCTCTAAGATGCTAAAAACATCTAGCACATTATATATAATTTTATGTGGATTTAAAGCTTTAATTTCATCTTCCGTACTTGAGCCTGTTACAACTGAAATAGCTCGCATTTTAACAGCGTTCGCAGTTTCGACATCAATTGTCATATCTCCAACATAAATAGCTTCATCCGCGCTTAAATTAAATTCCTCTAGCACTCTTTCTAATATCTCAGGTGCGGGCTTTAAATTCTTTACTTTTTCTCCGCTTAAAACATACTTAAAATACTTACTCATATTTAAATGCTTTAAAATAACCTCTGTTGACCAGGCAGGCCTGTTTGTTGCAATGGCCATTGTGTATCCTGCATTCTCAAGTTTCTTTAAAAGATCTTTTGCTCCAGGCATAAATTTAGCGCCTGTTTTCAAAGAGCGCTTATGACTATGACGATAAATTCCTATTATCTTATCAATGTCTTCTTCTTTAACAAAACTGTTCATCAAGCTTCTTACGCCCCACCCAACGCTTCTTTTAATATCTGAACTAGTTGCAACAGGATATCCCAAAGAACTTAGAGAATAGTTTAAGCTTTCAAAAACAGCTTTATAGGCATCAACGAGTGTGCCGTCTAAATCAAAAATTACTAGCTTTATCATAATAAATGCAAGGATAAAAAGTGAAGGATAAAGGATAAAATTAAATGAACTATCTAAAACAAAAAGCTATGATTTTGTATTAAAATCTTTGAATTTTACTTTTTATCTTTTATTTCTTTTTTTCTTAATCCTTTATCCTTAATCCTTAATTCTTGTTTTTAAGATGGATTTACAACTCCACCTGAAACGATAAATTTAAATGCGTCTTCAATTTTAATATCAGTAAATATAATATCCTCTTTAGGAATCATTACAGCAAATCCTGTTAGAGGTCCTGGCGCAGAAGGAATAAAAACATTGCAAAGCTCTTTACCTGTTTGCTCACGAGCTTCTTCTGCCGACTCATTTGTTAAAAATCCATAAGAATAAACATCTTGTTTTGGATACTGGACTATTACTACTTGTCTAAACGAACCCATTCTCTCTCTTGAAAAAAGAAACACAGCCATCTCTTTTAAAGCAGGATAAATCTTTTTGACAAATGGAAGCTTAAGCAAAATACTTTCAAAGAATTTATGAAGCCTATTCCCTAAGAAATTTCTTACAAAAGATCCTAAGATAACAATAATAACAACGCCAACAAATATGCCTATTCCCCTAAAATAAAATCCAAATTGTTTGAAAAAATACGGCTCCAGATACTTTCCCAAAAGCCCGTCTGACAAATTTACAACAAGCGTAAATAAATAAATAGTAAGAGCAACCGGTAAGAAAGTAATCAAGCCAGATATAAAATATTTCTTTAATTTACTTAACATTTAAAACCTCCTGTTTTTTAATCTGGGGACAGCCCCCACATGGGGACAGCCCCCGTAAATTTCAATTTAACTTTATTAAATTACAAATCTATACAAAATTACATTTACCACAATAAACAAAACAATCATTAATATCGAATCTAAGCCTAATCTAAAATATGTTTTCTTGTTTCTTATTCTAAGCCCTATAACAGCAACCACCGTTAAAGCTATTCCTAAAAAAGCCGTATACGCGTTTAGCTTTGATACTGATTGTAATATCGGGGCGGCACCCCTATAAAACAATCCACAAAGAAATACAGAGAACATATTTATCATATTGCTTCCAAAAATATTACCTAAGGCCAAATCAATTGATTTGATCCTTAAAGCTGAAAGCGTAACTGTCATCTCAGGTAATGAGGTTACAATCGCGACGAAAATACTACCTACAAAAGTTTGGCCCAAGCCAGTTACTTCAGATATTTTATCTGCTGATGATGCAAGCAACACAGCCGCAATTATAACAATTGCCGCACATAAAATAATATTTATCCAAATCTTAAACAAAGAATCTTGATTCAATTGTACAGCCTTATCATCTTCTTCTTTAATAAGCTCTGATTCTTTGCGACCCAAAGAAGACAATATCTTGATACCCACAAAATAAATAACCGCGACTAAAATAAGCCCTAGACTTAAATTACCAAATCTCAACGCAGAAAACATTCCTCCAAAAAATATATCAAGTGCAATTATTAAAGTAAGCACAATTGCAAACAAAGATGATGCATTATGCGACTTATTTGGCTTAACCAAGCTAGTAACTGATTTACCTACAAGTGCTAAATCCATCAAGACAATCAACATCAAATTAAAATTATTACTTCCAAGCAAGTTTCCTAAACCTAGATCAACTGCATTAAGAGATACAACAGCTACGAGGCTTGTAACTCCTTCAGGAAAAGATGTCACCATACCAAGCAATATAATACCAATCCATACTTTTCCAATAGAAAGTTTATCGCTTAGTTTATCAGCATAAACAGTAAGTCGCTTACCTGAAAGCACAATTAAAACAGCGCTTACTAAAAACTGTAACCATATACTAGAAAACTTCATTTTTGTCCCATTATATAAAGCATTAGCAACCCGGCAAGCGCAAGAATCATTCCAATAGAACCCTTAAATAAAAGAATCACATCTTTCCACCAAACTAAAACAAGGGTAATACCAAAAATAAGAATAAGATTACCAATAAGAAACATGAGGAATTTTTTATAACCATTTTTTTCTTGTGTCATATTAAACGCTCTCCTAAATTATGATGTAACAGCCAAAGTTTCTTCTTGCGGCCTTGTCTTCCACCTTCTATGCATCCATCCCCATTCGCAAGGATACTTTCTTATATAATCTTCAATTATAGAAGTCAAATTTCCTATGTTAATAAGAATAGTTTCTTCTTCGTCTTTGCCTTCTACTAAATTATATGGTGGCTCTATTATTATTTTATGTTTGGAATTGCTTTCTCTCTTGATAAACATAGGCAAAATTACCGAATCAGTACGCATTGCAAAAACAACAGGACCTGTCGCTGTTGCAGCTGTCTTTCCAAAAAAATCAACAAACACTCCTCCACCACTTCCAAAATTCTGATCTAAAGGAATAAAAATAACCTCATTTCTCCTTAAAGCTTTAATAGAATTCACAACACACTCTCTTCTTGGAAGCGAATAAACAGTTTTTAGACCCTTCTCTTCTCTTCTAATTTTCAGAAACTTATCAATCTTTTTATCTCTTGCTGGACGCATAATAACATTCGTTGGATACCCTTCTCTCGCGCATTTAAGCATCATTAAAGGAAAATTACCAAAATGTGCAGTAACAGCAATAACGCCCTTGCCCTGCTTTAGAGCCTCATCTAAATGCTCTCTACCTTCAAAAGTGACGCCGGAAGCTATAATCTCAGGATTTGACATATAGCAAAGTATCTCTATCATGCCCATCCCAACATTATCAAAACACTTATCTATTATGCTCTTAATTTCCTCTGGACTTTTTTCTTTACCAAAAGCAACATCAATTGTTTCTTTTGCTATTTTCTTTTGCCTGAACGCAAAAAACAATCCTGTTTTTATAGAAGTCAGCGACAATACCCTTACTACTTTATATGGCAAGTACTTAAACAGCCACGCAAAAAACACAAGAAACCATCGCGCCAATGCCCTCTGAGATATTCTTATAAAACTTTTTAGAGTCATAAATTATTATTGTAAAATATTTCCTATGGTTGATATAAGTGTCGCCGCATTTACCGGCTTATTTAAATGTGCATGAGCACCAGCTTCCATCTCAGCTTTTATATCTTCAGCTGAATCTTTGTCTGTAAGAAATACAACTGGTATATCTTTTGTTCCTGGATCTTTTTTTATTTCCTTACACACTTCTCGCCCCTTTATCCCAGGCAAAAGAACATCGAGAATAATTAAATCAGGTTTTTGTGCTTTTGTAACCTGTAGACCTATCTCTCCAGTATCGGCGGTCAAAACAGAATATCCAGCAGATATAAGCCATGGACGAACTATTTTTATAATAGATGGATCGTCATCTACAATTAGAATACTTTTCCATTCTTTCTTTTTCTTACTAACAA
This sequence comes from Candidatus Zapsychrus exili, assembly GCA_030765585.1. Classification (GTDB taxonomy): domain Bacteria; phylum Omnitrophota; class Gorgyraeia; order Zapsychrales; family Zapsychraceae; genus Zapsychrus; species Zapsychrus exili. The sequence continues at coordinate 14,408 of JAVCCJ010000042.1, forward strand.
AACAATTTCTTAGAGATACTGCATCAAAATAATCTATTATCACAGGTTGAGTAAAAAACATAATAACAATAACATTCATAATCATATAGCTTGGTGGTATAGCATCAGGAAAAGTTAAAGACATTATCAAAGAATAGATAAGACATAGTCCGTTAGCTGATATTAAAAGAAGTCTTCCCCATTCTTTTAATCTAGAAACAGCAACCGCGCTTAAAAATAACGCTGCGAATATAGCAACGAGAGGCTTAGCATAAACAGAATGTGCCGCTACTTTATTTGCTTGAAAATAAGCTGCAAACAAAACAAGATAAAGCACCGCAAGACCTATTCCAATAATTTTCATATTCAACGATTTTTTGTCCATAATTACTCCCCTTTACATTAAAAGTTTATAATCAAATACGTCTCTTAATTTTCATAAGAGCACAAAGTAGTATACATCCAAAACAAAGATATGTAAAAACATCTCCAAATTTTGTATAAATAGTCTTTTTTTGATTCAAATCAACATTTAGCGTAGCATATCCTTTAATATATGTCATTTTATTACTATTATTTTTAACATTATTTAAAATATTACCAGAAGAATTAATAAAAGAACTTAACCCCGTATTCGCAGATCTTACAACATACTTCCTATTTTCAACTGCCCTAAGCACGGAGCTCGAAAGATGCATAAAAGGTTCTTTTGAATCACCAAACCATGCATCATTTGTAATATTAATCAAAAGCTCTGCACCAGATAATACAAACCCCCTTGAAATCGTCTCTATTGTATCTTCGAAACAAATCAGAACAGAAAAAAGGCCTCCCCCTTCTAAGCTAAATGTTGTAAATTCACTCCCGCTAGTAAAATCATCGATTGGAACAATATATTTCAGAAATGGAAAAGCAGAGCGAAACGGAATATACTCACCATAAGCCACTAAATGCAGCTTATTATATTTTTCTTTTATCTCTCCATATTTTGTTGTAAGTATCGCTGAATTAAAATAATCTTGGCCCTCTCTTGTAACAGAACCAAACAATATCGGCACTTTGATATTATTGCTTAAGTTCTTTACCTCATTTACAAATTTTTCTTCATCAGGAAATATTGCTGGAACAGATGTCTCGGGCCAAATAATTAAATCAGGACTATCGTTCATTGCTTTTAATGTAAGATCGATATGTTCTTCCACTATTTTAGGCCAAAGACTTTCTTGCCATATATTTGTAAGCTTAGTATTTGGTTGTACGACCGCTATCTTTAGCTTTCCCGTCGACTCAATAGTATTATTTAATCTATAATTCCCATATAAAAATGTTGCCGCAAGCAAAGCAACAACTACAAAGCAACTCAAAATTGTAGCACCTGGCACTCGCAAATTTCTTTTAGGTGCCCGGCACCACTTCAAAAAGATATCAACTAAACCTTTTAACAAAACATTTACAGCAATAATCAAAAAAGATATTCCATATACACCTGTAATATCGGCAATTTGAATTATATGTAAATTTTTATACTGAGAATATCCTAAAGATGCCCATCCAAAACCTGTGAATAGATAAGCGCGCGCATATTCTAAAACAACCCAAACGCTTGATAAAAATAATATCTTAAGAAATAAATTCTTAGCTTTAAAAGAACTATAGCAAATAGCAAACAAACCAAAATAAAGCGCAAAATATAATACAAGCAATGTTGCGCCAACAAAGGTAACGTTAGTGAGCCAATAAAACACTAATACAAAAAATACTATTCCACAAAAGTAAGCTATTTTAAAAGAATCTTTTCTAGATTTGTCGTCTAGCGCATAAAAAAGTGGGATCAATGATACCCACGAAAGAAACCAAATGTCAGTCTTTGGAAATGCCAAACATAAAAGAACTGCTGATAAAATAGTCAGCATACAGTTTTTGGATTTTAAGAATTTAAGAAATAGTTTCATTTAGGATTAGCTCTATCTACCACAACACTTTTTGTGCTTTTTGCCACTTCCACATGGGCAGGGGTCATTGCGTCCAACTTTTGGATCTTTATTTTGATGTGGTGTAGGTTTGGGCGGTGGCAAATCTGGATTACTTGCGCCTTGTGCATTCGGTGCTTGATAATCGGATAGACTAGACATTTCATTATGAATTAATTTTTGCGGCAATGAACTAAAAATTCCTCTCGTACGTTGTCGCTCTTTAGCAGATTGTATCTTAAATATCATCTGGCCTACTTCTTCGTTTATTGAAATATACATAACTTCGAACATCTGAAAACCTTCTCTTTTATATTCGATCAAAGGATCACGCTGCGCAAACGAACGTAAGCCAACACCTTCTCTCAATTGGTCCATTGCATAAAGATGATCTTTCCATTTTGAGTCAATAGTATTTAAAAGAAGCATTCTTTCTATTTGTCTTAATTGTTCAACGCCAATCACTTCTTCTCTCTGCTTATATGCCAACATAAGCTCGTCGACAATAAGGCTTTCAATTTCGCCAGCATCCATATTTACTAATTTATCTTTATTGTGCTCAATATTAAAATTAAATGCCTGTTTCAAACTCAAATCAAGGCCTTCTATATCCCAATCTATTTCGCCTTTTTGCTCTTGAAATAAATGTTGTTGGACTAATCCACATACTATATCTTTTATCGCCTCAACAATTAAATCTTTAACGTCTTGGCTTTCTAAGACAGAACGTCTTAAATCATAAATTACCTCACGCTGTCTATTCATTACATTGTCATACTCAAGCAAATGCTTTCTTATCTCAAAATTATGACCCTCTACTCTTCTTTGTGCGCCTTCAATAGAACGAGATAAAAGTGGATGTTCTAAAACCTGGCCTTCTTCTAATCCTAAAGTGTTCATAACGCTTATAATTCTGTCTGACGCAAAAAGTCGCATCAAATCATCTTCCAATGAAACAAAAAATCTTGAAGAACCAGGATCTCCCTGCCTTCCTTGACGACCTCTTAGCTGATTATCAATACGACGGGACTCATGACGCTCAGTACCAAGAACATGAAGGCCTCCAAGCCCTATAACCTTCTCGTGCTCCTCTTTAGTCTGCGCTCTAAATTGCTCTAAAAACTTCTTTGTATTGCCCTCTATATCTTTATCGTCATCTGACTCTTTTGCTTTGTCCTCTGCTAAGGACTTCGCAAGAAACTCTGCATTACCACCTAAAACAATATCAGTTCCTCGACCTGCCATATTAGTCGCAATAGTTACAGCTCCCAATCGTCCTGCCTGTGAAATTATTTGAGCTTCCATTTCATGATACTTTGCATTTAGAACTTTATGAGTAATGCCTTTTGCAGATAACATCTTAGACAAAGTCTCTGAACGTTCAATTGATATAGTACCTACCAAAACAGGCTGACCACTTTTGCTACACTCCCCTATTTCTTGTACTACTGCATCAAACTTTTCTATCAAACTTCTATAAATACAATCAGGAAAATTTGCCCTCTGTAACTTTCTATTCGTCGGGACAACAACGCAATCTAAACCATATATTTGCTCAAACTCTGTAGCTTCAGTGTAAGCGGTTCCTGTCATACCTGATAATTTTTCATAAAGCCTAAAATAATTCTGGAAAGTAACTGTTGCAAGGGTTTGATTTTCGCGCTCAATTTTTATTCCTTCTTTTGCCTCAACTGCCTGATGAAGACCATCAGACCAGCGACGACCAGGCATCATGCGACCAGTAAACTCATCAACAATAATCACTTGACCATCTTTTTTAACATAATCAACATCCGCAACAAAGAATTCACGTGCTTTTAAAGCTTGTAGGATATGATGACGATATTCTATAGTCTCCATATCGTGAAGATTATCTATACCAAAAAGTTTTGCGGCAACCTCTTCTCCCTGATCTGTCATAGAAACAGATTTTGCTTTTTCATCTGCCAGATAGTCATATCCTTCTGATAAATTAACCTCATCATGTTTTGCTTGAATTTCATCAGCTTCTGTAACACGACGGCCTTTGAGCTTCTTTGCTATTTCGTTTGCACGATAATATTTATCAGTCGACTCCTCTGCAGGTCCAGATATAATAAGCGGCGTTCTTGCCTCATCAACTAAAATACTATCAACCTCATCAACTACTGCAAAATGATGTGGTCGCTGAACCATATCTTCTTTATAATTAACCATGTTATCTCGAAGATAATCAAATCCAAATTCATTATTCGTTCCGTATGTAACGTCACAATTATATGCAACTTTGCGTTCAGAAGGCATCATGTCGTGCTGAATAACTCCGATAGTAAGCCCCAAGAATTCAAAAATAGGTCCCATCCATTCACAGTCACGTTTAGCCAAATAATCATTTACAGTTACAACGTGAACACCTTCGCCTGTAAGCGCATTAAGATAAGAAGGAAGTGTTGCAACAAGAGTTTTACCTTCTCCTGTTGTCATCTCTGCAATATCACCATTATTTAAAACCATGCCACCTATCATCTGCACATCAAAATGTCTCATATTCAAAACACGTTTTCCTACTTCACGAACAACAGCAAAAGCTTCAGGTAATATATCATCTGAAACTTTTTTCTTAGCTTTTACTAAATCGCTTTTTGCTTTATCAATTTGAACATTTATGCCATCTTTTTCTTCGTAAGTTTCTGCAACTTTATAAAGCTCCTCTAGACGCGATAACTCTTCTTTTTCTTTTTTTACAGCCTCTTTACATATCGACTGAAAATATGGAGTCTTGTCTTTAAGCTCAATATCAGTTAATTTGCTTATTTCAGATTCAAAACTATTTATTTTTGAAACAGTTGCAGACATCTTTTTCATAAGTCGCACCGACGGAAGCGGTAGCTCATTATGAAGGTGCATTGTAACCTTAGGCTCTAAGTTATTTATAAACTTTTGAGCTGATTTTATTGTTCTTCCTCTAATTAAAAAATCAAACATATAAACTCCTCTTATTTCATTCTTAAGAAAGCTTCCATAAACATACCTAGACCACCATCCATAATTTTAGCAACATTTCCGGTTTCAGCCTCTGTCCTGTGATCCTTTACCATATTATAAGGATGCATAACATAAGATCTAATTTGACTTCCCCACTCAATCTTTTGTTTGCTTCCATATTCTTTAGATAACTTTTCTTCTTGCTCTTTTAATTTTATCTCATAAATCCGCGCACGTAAAACCCTCATTGCAGCTTGTTTGTTTTGCAACTGAGAACGTTCATTCTGGCATTGAACCACAATTCCAGTTGGCGTATGCGTCAATCTTACAGCTGAATCAGTTGTATTAACACTTTGCCCACCTGGACCTGATGAACGGAATATATCTATACGCAAATCTTCTTGATTTATTTCAACATCGATATCGTCTTCTATTTCTGGGATAACATCAACTGATGCAAAAGAAGTATGACGACGGCTGTTTGAATCAAATGGCGAAATACGAACTAAACGATGTACGCCTTTCTCAGACTTTAAATAACCATAGACCATATCGCCTGAAACAGATATTGTAGCGCTTTTTATACCAGCTTCTTCACCATCTAGCGTATCTAAAACTTTAACGGAATGTCCATTACTTTCGCCCCAGCGAATATACATACGAAGCAACATACTTGCCCAATCACAACTTTCAGTACCACCAGCACCAGCATTTATACTCAAAATCGCATTATTTTTATCAAACTGTCCACTTAATAAGCTTTTTGTTTCAAGGGCTTCTAAATCTTTTGCTAAAGCATCTGATTCTTCTTTAATCTGCGCAACCATATCCTGATCATCATCGCAAATCTCTGCTAATTCTTTTAAATCTGACACCTTCTTTAAGCTTGTTTCAAAAGGATCAATACAGCTCTTTAAATATTTCATTTCCTTCATTAATTTATTTGATTTATTAAAATCACTCCAGAAATCGGGCTCATTGATCTGATTTTGGATTAAACGAATAGAGTCTTCTTTTTGAGAAAGGTCAAAGAAACCCCCTTAGACTTTGAAGTCTAGTTTCAATATTTTTAAGTGCAGTTTTTATATCTTCTAACATAATAATAAAAATAGTAATAATACTTAATAATGGTGGATATTATAACATAGGTCTAAAGTATTGCAATATATTATAGGTAGCAGCCATCTATTTTAATCGCTTATAGGTACCGTACCCCTTTTTGTAAAAAGGGGTACGGTTGTACTAGCTCACTAATTCGGTAACTCTTTTTAGTTTATCAAAAGGGGTCTCATAGTTCAAGCCCCCATGTCTACGAAGATGATTATATTCAAAAATATAATTACCTAAGTTAAGCACAATATCC
>JAVCCJ010000092.1 GCA_030765585.1 Candidatus Zapsychrus exili
ATTGTTTTCTTATATTTTCTCTCATTTTTGCTGTTTTATCCTCATTGGCAAGAAGATGCTTAATTTTTTCATTCAAACTTTCAGAATTACCGCGTTCAAATAGCAACCCAACTTGCTCTTCTATAATCTCTGGCATAGACCCTAAATCGCTAGCTACAACAGGTATTCCATACGTAAATGCCTCCGCAATAACTCTAGGAAAGTTTTCGTAACAAACAGATGGCACAACTAAAAACTTTGCACCCTTCATATATTTGTCATAATCTTCAGACTCAACGAAACCTAAAAATTCAACATTACAAATGTTTTTGTCCTTTATATATTTTTTAGACTCTCCTAGAAGAGGTCCACTTCCTACTATTTTTAAAGGCAAGTTTATATCTGACCATGCATCAAGAAGAACTTGAACACCCTTCTCTTGGCTTAAACGGCCAACGTATAAAGCATAGCCTTCATCAACTCCAACTTCTATATTTGTAGCAATATTAATGTTTGGCTTAACGCAAATCTTACTTTCATCAAAACCATACTGAGCATACTTTCTACGCCCAAACTCTGTTGAAGCAATAAAACAAGAAATTTTATTCTGCCAAACTCTTTTTAAGTTATAAATGGTAAAAATAATAGCCATATAAAAACTCATAAGAAAGGAATTTTTATAACATCTGTAAATAATTCCGTTGAAAAAGTTTTTCTTTTCAGAACATTTCTCGCATATTTTACCTTCTCTTAATAAAAGCGCATTTATACAAAGTGGCCTAAAATTATGCAAACTCTGCACAACAGCAACGCTTTCGTCTATACAAGCTTGATATACTGATGGAGTTAATATGAAAAATATATTGTGACAATGGACAACGTCTGGTTTAAATTTCTTTATAATTTTCCTAACTTCATTATATGAGCTACGTGACCATCCTAGCTGCAACATAAAAACAATTTTCTTAAAAAAAGAATACTTTGCAATTTCCTCATTACTACATTCAAAAACATGTACCTCCTGGCCAGAATCTCTTAATAATTTAGCCTCTGCCTTAACAACAGCGTCTTCTCCTCCAGGATGTCTATAGCGATTATGTAGTATTAAAATACGCAATTTGTTACTTATCCTTTTCTATAAAACTCAAGTATTGCCTCTAAACTATTATCTATTACAAGATATAAGATTTAGGAAATTTGACCCTAGAAATCCTGATACACCTGTCACAAGAATTTTCTTTTTATATCACTTTGTTTTCATAAACTTCTTTTCATTTTTTTTAAATATATCTTGTGCTGAATGAAGATCTTCTGGTCTCCCTAAATCAAGCCAAGTTTTATTTGTTTTATAACAAGAAACTTTTTTGTCTTTAGATTGAAGTCTCAATAGTAAATCTGGCATATCTATTCTTTCATTCTTCTTTATATATTTCTGACATTCTTTTTTTAAGATGTTAACTCCAAGACTAACATCTGTACGATAAGTAGGCTTTTCAATATAATTTATAAAATTACCATTGCTATCTGACTCTACAACGCCAAAGTCCGTCTTAACAGTCCTACGTTTTATAGAAATTGTTGCCATACTTTTATTTTTCTTATGAGACTTAAGCAATTCTTTAAAATCCATGTCTGTTAAGGTGTCGCCATTTATAACAAGAAAATCATCTGCTAAATTCTTAACTAATTTTATAGCCCCTGCAGTTCCAAGCGGCTCTTTCTCTTCTACATACTTAATATTTACTCCTAAATTGCTACCATTTTTAAAATAAGCTTTAATTAAGTCAGACATATGACCTGTTGCTATAACAATATTATTAATTCCATAAAACTTAAGCTGACGAATAATAACCTCTGCTATCGGGGTTTCACAGACAGGAACTAGTGATTTTGGCAAAACAGTTGTATACGGACGTAGCCTTGACCCTTTACCACCTGCTAAAACTATGGCTTGAATTTTAGACATTATAAATCTCCGGCTTATAGTGATTGATATTATTCTTAATCCAACCACATGTTTTCTTAAGGCCTGCTTCTAATGATACTCTCGGCTTCCAATCTATTGCTTTTCTAATTTTAAGATTATCGCATACAAGCCTTTGGACCTCACTTTTATCAGGTCGCATTCTATTTTTATCTTGGATAATTTTGATTTTCTTTTTAGTTATATTAGATATCGTCGAAACAAGATCTCTGACAGAAATCTCTTTGTTATTACCAACATTAAATATTTTTCCGTTTGTACCATTTTGCTGTGCTATCTCTATAAAAGCATCAGCTGTATCCGTTACATATGTAAAGTCTCGTGTAGCATCTAAATTACCTAATTTAATAGTTTTAGACCCTGCATAAATTTGCGATATTATAGTAGGTATTATTGCTCGCGCAGATTGACGAGGTCCGAATGTATTAAAAGGCCTTACAATCGTCACAGGAGTCTTAAAAGATCTATAAAATGACATTGCAATTTGATCAGCAGAAGATTTTGTAGCAGCATAAGGCGACTGTGGATTGATAGGATGGTCTTCATCAATTGGCACATACTGTGCTGTTCCATAAATTTCACTAGTTGATGTATGCAAAATTTTCTTAACCTTCAATTGTCTTACAGCTTGCAATATATTAAGCGTACCTTTTATATTGGTATCAACATAGCTATCAGGAGAATGATAACTAAAAGGAATTCCTATTAAAGCCGCCAAATGAAATACAACATCCGTGCCCTTCATTGCAGTTAAAACTCCATTTGGATCTCTAATGTCTCCTGTAAAAACCTCTATTTTTGCCAAAGTATTCTTTGGCAATGTATCTAGCCATCCCCAACTATTAAATGAGTTATAATAAACAAACGCTTTTACCCTCGCTCCTTTTTTAATCAACCTCTCTGCTAAATGACTACCTATAAATCCATCTGATCCAGTAACTAAAACTTTTTTATTTTTTAAATCCATCATATTGTCCTTTGATTTATATTCTTTAATTTCAAATAATATGCAAAAGCGATTCCATACATAGTCCATATAAACATTGCAGTGTAAGGAAACTCAAGTATAAGTAAAAAATCTTACATTCCTTGCAACATCATTTGTCGGAATGATACAACAAAGTA
>JAVCCJ010000029.1 GCA_030765585.1 Candidatus Zapsychrus exili
AGCATAGGCTACTTCAAAAAGCAAAATAAATTTGAGCTGTGTTATTATAAAATTAAAGATTGTATATGTAAAGTATAAAAAACATGCAATAATTTGCTTTTAATTTTTTCGTAAAACACGTTATGATATAGCATCATAACAAAAAATTACCCTCGCCTTGACTTTCAACTAATACTTGGGATGGAGCAGGAAAGAATTTTGATCCTAATATAGCCAGAACATTTCTGCAGATTGTAAGAGAAGAAAAAACTCCCCTAAATCAATAAGGTTACTCATCCTTTTCTTTAAATTAATCTCTTTTACTCTATGGGTTATAAATATTGGGTTGGAAACTGGCGGAGAGGCTGGGATTCGAACCCACTCTCCATAACATCTTTGTTTATATTATATTACGACAGGGTAAAATGTCAACGTGTTACGATTGTGACAAAAATAATATAGGATATATATCCTACAGACAAACCTAATCGTTTGCGTTTTTCTGTGTTCTTTGAATATATTTTTGAAGATATTTATTAATCTAACATTCCCAAAAAATCACTGTGAGATAATACTTCTAAAAACTTATCGCTATTGATAAGTAAAACGTTCTTGAAACTTGATTTCAATTTGCCAACCGCTGTTGCAAATTCTATATACTTCATTATTCTTGTAAAACCTTTTAGCTTGCTTGGAGTTAGGGGTATAACTATTCCAATTGCACCAAGAATAGAAGCATTAGCAATATCCCCTAGCATGTGTTTGCGTGAGCCCGAAGCGTTCAATCTCAATTGCAAAAAACATCTTGGGTTTCTGTTTAAACTTGTCAAAATATTATTTTTACTATGTAAACCGTTTTCTGATACATCAATTATTAGCCTTAAAAACTCACTGTATCTGTGAATGCTATCTTTTATTCTCTGTTTATTATATTCAACCCTACCATCAATATTAAAAGGTCCGACTGCAATATCTAGTCTTGGACAATATATTTCTCGGGTTAAGCTATCTTGGCTGCTTTTCCCAACGTCCCATTCTTGTTTAACATTCTCATTGCCAAAAATTTGTTTTAGCTTATGACAAGAAGTTTTTTGATACTCTTTTGAGTCCATCTTTTTGGTATTTTCTATAAACAGTTCTGTTTTTAAAACATCCTATCGGCCCATTACATATCTTCATCGCTATCAACTTCTTCGTCAGCCTCATAATCCAAATCAACCTGTATACCCAAAAGTTTTGCTTCATGAGATTTATCAGTTAATTCTAAAATTATCTTTTCATGAATTATAGACTGGTATTCTGTATCAGTTAATTCAGTTTTAATTGAATCAAGCGTATCTTGATTAGCAGAAATGATATATTGTACATTATTATCTTTCGTATTTTCAAAAGCAAGTTTAAATAACGTGGCTCTTTGTCTTGGATCCATGTCAGCAAGAAGTCTTCCATCATGAAAAATAAATTTTATGTTATGATTATGACCACACTTCATCAGAATCCAATCAAAACAAAATATTTTAACTTCACTGATACCATCACCTGTATCGCCTTGGATTTTAGCAGTAATATCAAACCTTAATCTATTTTGACCATCATTATTCTTTACTTCAATACCTGCTTTTATGTTTTCATAAAACTGGTCAACAAATTGCTTAAATAAAGAGATATTCTCATTCAATAAAGGTTTAATTTCTTTCAAATAATTATTTGTTGAAATATTCTCCTTACCAAGATCGATTTTTATGCTTTCTAGCTCATTTTTATACTGATTAGTAAGCTCTTCATAAGTTTTAAGCTTTGCTAATTTAATCTCAAAATTGTTTTTTTGACTATTTAAAGCTGAATATACGTCTAATGCTCCATGCGTATTTAAATATTGCAACCTCTGGTCTAGTTCTTTACCTAGGGCGGTTATGGTCTTTTCAACTTCTAACAGTTTGTCTTTTAGCAACTTCATCTCCCCCGACAAACGCTGCTCTCTACTTATTAGCAATCTTTTATTAAACGTTTCAACCTCACTAACTTTTTTAATAACCATATCATTCAGGCTTAACTTAGCATCTTTATATAAATCTAGAATCTTTTTCTTTGAAATATCTGGTTTTATTTCAAGACTTCTCTTAATATTTCGAATAGCATTATTTATCACTGTGGCTTGATTTTCGTAAATTCTACTCTTTGCAGATAATTCATCTGCTTCTTTGCGAATTTTATAAAAATCCTCTGCTACAATAAAGTTTGTAATTTTATGTAATAAGTTAGCAATTTTATTCTCTAAATCCACAATTTCTATATCTATATTCTTACTCTTTTTTGAATCCGTACTTTCTTCAAAAAATGATTTAAGAATAGGATCTTTCTCTATATTCTTTTTAAGCTTATCTACCTTATCAGCATTAATTTTTAAATCATATTTTTTAGATATTTTTTCCACGTCTAACCCTAACAGGTAAGCATTGTTAATCAAACGTGGATACTCTCGTTCTTCATAAACAAATATATCATAACTACTATAACTACTTCTTTTGGGCCTAATAAATCTTGACATCAACGATCTATAGGTTAGGTATTTTTTCTTTTGGTCTAACGAAAATACCTTAACTTCTAAATATCTTTTGAATTCCCTTAATGTGTATTCCTTCCCATTCATCGTTAGTAATTTCTGATTATTAGTAGTCCTAGTTACAGTAAACTTCTCATCATCAATCATAAAATCTAATGTAAATATCCAGCCGGATAATTTTTTTTCAAACTCTGCGATTGGATTGCACCCGAAACAAAAATGTATGAGACGAATAATCAATGATTTACCAACGCTATTATATGTTTTTCTTTTATTATCAACTGCTTCACTTTCTTTGCGACCGAGTATTATAGATATTCCACTTTTATTAAATGTAACAGTATGAAAACTTTTTTTATTTGCCCTTAATTCAATTAATCGCATTATAAATTTTTCCTTGATCATTAATATCTAAGGCCCCAACGCAAAATAAATAATCTAGAGCAAAAACTATATCATCAAATCCATGATGAGCTGGAAAACGTTTTGAATTATTTATTTTTGAGTAATCCCACCACAGCTCATCTATTGTTTTTGGTGTATCCAAAAACTTTAATAAATAACTTCCTAAACCAAATAGAGATTCTGACATAGATATATGCTTTGATGGTAAAATCAATTTTTTTCCTTTAATGGGGGAGTTTGAAAGATATCGCAGCACTCAAAATAATATGCCATTAAAACTAAAACGGCATCTTGTACCGGCCTAGTGCGCTTGGGACTAGCCTTTGTTAGAATATAAAAAAATACAGCATCGCTTTTATTTATATCGTTATTAACTTCCTTTACACCATTAGAATAATAATTAACAAATATCTCCTTAATGTCACTCTTCAAACTAATACTGTTCTTCTCGAAATAATCTTTAATAACATGATTTTGATAATTGCCCTGATTGAGCAAGCTTGCAACACTTTCACTTAAATTGTTAAATACTATTTTCTTATCAAAGTCTGGATTCTTAGGAATCCTTTCTTCATTATAGGCAAACTTCATGCCCATCAAATGATTTATTACTTCATTCATTGCGCCAAAATTAACATCTGATATATTTAAAGGATCAGGCAAAGGTCCTAAAACACTGACAATTTGTTCATCGGAAAGCTCAAAAAATACATCTTCAAGGTTCTTACTTAGGAAGGAACTACATTTTATTCCAACATATTCCTTTTCAATTTCTGAAAGCTTTTCTTCTAAAGAATGGTATGTGCCTTTATATTTATCGTTTAATGCAAAAAAATACATTTTAATTGGGCTAATTTTATTCCAATATTTATATAATCCCTTAAAATCAACAGTTAATTTCTTAATAGTATTGTTTAAATTATTAGAACTATTCTCGGGGGCATATACTTGATAATATGTTCCCGATTCCTTGTCAAAACCATCATTCTTTCGGTCCCCATATTTGCCTTGTGGCTTGACAGGCTTAAAGTTTTTATTTGCATTCTGCATGATATTAACGAAGAGATTTTCATATTCTTGACCATCACTCATATAGATCTTTGGGAGAAATAATAAACGTGCTATATATCTCTCACTACTATTCATTCTATTGCCCCTTTATAGATTAATAAAGTAATTATAGCACTTACGTAACATGTTTTCAATAAAGAAGTTTTGTTACATATTATAATAATGGCGGAGTTGGTTGAATTCGACCCCCAGCTTTCATGACATCTTTATTTATATTGTGATAGGGCGAAACGTTAACGCGTTATGATTGTGATATACAATAAGAAATCGATAAGCTAAGGCATGGGCAAGTCTAAGAAATCTAATGGAAGCTCATTAAAGAAATAGTAGCAGCCAACCGATTTCACATAATCTAATACATCCTTATACTCTTTCTTTTTAAACCAGTCATTAAGAACATAAACATATTTGACAGATATATTTAAAGAAGATAGTAATTTTTTGTATTGCTTATTCTTAAAATCGCAAGTCTGTAGCTTCTCATCAACAGAACCGGCCACTTCTTGAAATTTAATTTCTATAATAAAGAGTGTCTTATCTTTTATTATTAAAATCGCTTCATCAGGGAGTAGTTTTTTTGAAATGATAGCTTTAAAATCAATGTCATTTGGCTCTAATAAGTTTTTATATAATTTGTGCTTTTGATATAATTCCGCGACTTTCTTATCTTTATAATAAATAGTATCATCTGAAACTTCATAATGGGAAAGAGAAGAAATCGCTTTCTCAAGCGATATTCTAGACTCAAACCTTAACCCCGTTATTGTTTTGCCTCCACCCTTGCCTCCTTTTATCATACAAGTACCGCCTTCGGTTTTCTATCACGTTTTTTCATCACGTTGGCATTAAGTAAGTTAAATCTTTTTATCGATAAATCAAGGTAAGATTTTTCATTATCTATACCAATAAAATTTCTACCATATAAATGAGCAACAAGTCCGGTTGTGGAACTGCCCGTGAAAGGATCTAGCACAAGTTGTCCTTTGTTTGTGCTCGACAAAACAATTCTTTTGAGCAAATCTTCCGGTTTTTGAGTGGGATGCTTACCAAATGTTTTTTCAAATGGTTTAGGAGTGTTAATACTCCATACAGAACGCATTTGCTTATTGGGTTTCTTTATAATGTCTCCCGGCCATTCGCCGTTGCGCATAAGATTGTAATTAAATACATGCTTAGCTTTTTTATTTTTTCTGGCCCAAATTATTGTTTCATGGCTTGCGGTAAAAAAGCGGCAGCTTAAATTGGGGGCAGCGTTAGGTTTAAGCCAACTTATATCATTTAATATATGATACCCTGATACTTCCAACGCGTATCCGCAGCGATAAATTGAATGATAAGTTCCGCTAATCCAAATTGTACCATTAGGCTTTAAAACACGCCTACACGCGTTTATCCAAGCTATATGAAACTTTAAATCTTCATCTAACCCTTTGCTTTCGTCCCAACTACCTTTATTAACAGAAACTCTTTTGCCAGCATGGCAAGTAAAACCGCCATTGGATAAATTATAAGGGGGGTCCGCAAATATCATGTCCACTGATTCTTCGGGCAAATTATTCAAAGAATCTCTGCAATCATCTAAATAAAGTTCAAAGTTATCGCTTTTAAAGTATGGCTTAACCTTATTACCTTTTATCATGATTACAAGTTCTCCCCTCCCAGGGCATCAAACTGCGTGGCTTTTTATATTATAAGTGGCTATAACAATAAATTCAAGTATTATCTAATTCTTGTAGTTGTTTCACATCCTCTTTCATATGCACAGTTGGCAAATGAGCATATTTCATTGTATCACGAATATCAGAATGACCCAATAGCTCTTTTATTTTATATATATCCACTCCTTTCTTCAGCAGGAACGTTGCATATGAATGTCGAAGCTCGTGCAATCTGGTGAGGCCTGTGATATTTGCTCTCTTTGCTATTCTTATCAAGACTCGCCTTGGCATTTGTTTTGAATATGGCCCAAATAGGACTGAATTGTTTTTCGGTAGATTTGTTAATACCCGCTTAAGATTATCATGCATAGGAATTATTCTTTCCTTGGCTTTACCTGTTTTTTTATTTATTCCTTTGGGTCGAAAGTTTTCTTTATTGCGTATATATATTAGCCCTCTTTCGAAATCTATATCGCTCCATTCAAGACTAAGAAGCTCTGATTTTCTTAATCCGGTATGTATAAAAGTGTAGAACATAGGGTAAAATTCTTTAAATTCGTTTTTGCAGATACTTATAAATTTAGTGTATTCTTCTTCTGTTAATACTTTAATTGGTTTTGAATCAATTATTTCAACCGATTTTAAATTTTTAGCTGGATTTTCAGATAAACAATCCCATTCTACTGCTTTACAAAAAAAGGCCTTTAAAACAATGACATGATTTTTTAGTGTACAGGTTTTAGCTTGATTTAATCTATACTGTTTATAGTTTTCAAGCAGTTTGGGCGTAATGTCTGATAGGTTTTTGATATTAGGATAGTCCTTGAGAAAATTAGCGAATGTTTTTAGAATAGAGGTATAACTACGAAGAGTGTGGTCACGGCGATTAATTTTTATCCACTCTAAATAATCAGAAACAAAGGCATGTACGGATTTTTTTAAGAAAACTCTGCTGCCTCCGAAAAGTAAAGCTTCGGATTCTTTTCGAATCAGGATTTCTCTGGCAAGCGATTTCGAAGCAGTACCAGAGCTTTCTCTTACCCTTCGCCCTGCTGCTGAATAAGCCAACCACCAGCAAGGGCTATCTTTTCTTTTGTAAACTACGCCCATATCTTATTGCTACCCTGCTATTCTTACTGGCGGTTTTGCTAATACCGGCTGTTTGAATGATTCAGCGAACTTGTTTAATTCTGATAATCGAAAAAGTATCCTGCCTCCTACTTTGTAGCAGGGAATCATGCCTTTATATCTCCAAACATACAAGGTTGATTCTTTCACATCCAAAAACTTTGATACTTCACTTATGCTTACAAATCTTTCCATTTTTTAGCCTCCTATTTAAACTCTATAGTAATTATCTTAATGCTTCTTTTTAAACGAAACATGCATATCATAAGCACTCTAATGATCCATGCGTAATGCATTTTTTCAAAAGTAGATAATCTATGCCTGCTAAATTTGATCTCTATCACGTTCTCACCTCCTTACTTAACCTATTTGTAAAGTTGAAAGGCAAAAAATATATGTTACTTAACTTATTTGTCAAGTTTCAAATTAAAAAAATATCCTAGAGAAGATCTTTTGCTTTGCATCCTACCACCCTTGCTATTTGCTCAAGCTTTTTGATCGATACCATCTTCCCATTCTCAATCTGGCAGATGTAACTTTCACTAACTCCAACCTTTGTTGCAAGCTCCAACTGAGTTAAATTCATCTGCACTCTTTTCGCCTTTAACTTACTTCCGATATCAATTGTCATTTGAAAGAGCTCTTTTATCTTGTTAGTTTAACTATATCATTACTTAACCTATTTGTCAAGTATTATTTTTTCTTTTCCTCGTTCAATGATGCCTTGAAAAAATATAAACCCACGATTAATAATTATGTAAATGCGCTATTATTATGTAATTAAAGATATCTTGTTCTTAAAATTTAGTTTGAAATATTAGTTGTACTATTTTGAATTAAGTTCTGGAATTTCTATTGTTTTTTCTTTTTCCTCACCTTTTATTTCTTCCTCAAGTGTTTTAGGGAAATCAGATAAATGTTTTTCTGCAGAATGACATGCTTCAGTAGCTTCTTTTAATAAATCACGAGATAGCTCTTCAATCTTTTTTTCTTCATTTGGATATACCACAATCTGCTTTGGTTCTCCAATGCCACCAGGATTTGTTAATATAGCGTGTTCTAAAGTCCACACTACAGCAAATACACCTTCCTCAATAGACGGCAATCTATCTGGCCAAAAAATTCTTCGTATAAAAGCTAAAAAGGGGTCCGCTATATTTTGCCCACTTCCTATTGCTACAAAAGGTAAATATTCTGTCACCTCTTCCGGTGAACATTGTTGATCAAATTGGAAAAGACAAAGATGTCCTGACACAGGTACTGCCAAAACAACATTAGAAATAGCACTTTGCAATGCAGCTCCTCCTATAGCACCCCTTGCTACTGTTGCTGCTTTTAACTCGTCTTCAGCGTGTTTCCATAATGCACGACGTAAAATAGCCATAGCTTCGTGCTTCTCCTTGCCCGACAATCCTCTGTTCTTCCACAAACTAGCAATTTCACCATTAAATCGTTGGCCAAGCCCAACAGGCCCAGAAACACCTAAAACAATTGAGTCGGCTATAATCTGCAATTTTTTTATAGTCTGTGATACAGTTTTCTGGCTTATGTTGCCTAAGGTGGCCGCACCATCTGACCCCATCACTATTCCATCCTTGCATTTAATCCCAATAATAAGCGTCATAACTGACCTTTAAAAACGCTGTTTTTACTATAACTTGGAAATTCTTTATATATACTCCTAATTAATTGTGGAAATGTCAAATGCACAATCCATTGAATTACTTTATGTATATATTCATATATTTCTCCGGAAATTTCTTTCTTTATTTTTTCTGTTGCTTTTAGTCCCTTAAGAGTAATCGAGTATTGCTCAAATCTTTTTCCACTAAACATATTAATATTGATAAGCCCTTCTGAAGCCAAATTTTCAGCATCTCTATATATATCAATACAAAATGGTCCATAATCATAGGCTATAAATTCATAATACTCTTTTTTTTCAAAAATCATGGGCATTTTCTGCCTTAACAAAAATAAACTTTTTTGAAGCTGAACAGGAGTAAGCCCCCTGTCTTCAGCGCAACTAGTTACAAGCAAAATCCAATCTTTTTTTTCCATAAACCACTACCCCCTATAAAACAATATTTATTTAATAATTAAGCACCATGCTCCTGGAATTTTAGATGTTATTTTATACGAAGATCATTCTTTGCTATTATTTTAAAATCATGCAAGCATTTCTTTGTATATTTTAAATCATGTTCAATAACGCTCCAAAGAGAATTTTCGTTCCAACTTAATTCTGGTCTGTTTTGATAAGTTTCAAGTGCTTCTACTGCTTCATTGGTTATTATAAATGAGCCGACATCTATTGCTCTAGCAAGTTCACGCAATGCCGTTTTATACTGTTGCCATAATTCATTTTCTCTTTCTGGAGATAATTCAGAGTGTTCATATTCCGCGTTAAGCTTTTGTTCACAATAGTTTTTTAAATGATGGATAGCATCAATAATCTTTGCATAGGCTTCGGCTTTTTTCTCCCACCATTTTTCTGTACGAAATTTTCTTAAGGAAAGTTGCACAGTAATAATTACCATGAGGAAAGAAATACATATTTGTTTAATTGTTTCCCACATAGTTAAAAATTTTTTCCTTATTCCTTTAAATGTTCTTGTTTAGCATTAGACTTTATAATTAATAAGTGAGAATACGGTTTTAACGCACATTAGCAAGTTAATAAATCTCAATATCGTTTATTACGTACCTTTTTAGCGACTACAATAAACATAGCATAACTTAACCTATTTGTCAAGTATATTCTTTACTTTTTAATTTCTTTTACAATAAAAGGCGTTTCTTTTAAAAAGAAAGTGATCTTATCTGCTGGTTTTATATTGTATTGAAGATCCTTGTTACTGACCACAAATTGTCTCTTAATTAAATCCTCTTTATATACAGAATAATACAAATCTGTTATGTCTTTATTCTCAATGGCCTTCTTGTAATAGCCTTTTGCTTTTTCAACATTATTCGTGTACCACCAAATAATATCCCCTATTTCAATATTTAAATTTACATACTTTTCGTTTTTTTCTATCCCTTTCTTGTAAAATTCTAGCGCTTCCTCCCAATCCTTTTTGGCAAAAGAAACGCGGCCAAGCAAATGATACGTTATACTATTGTCAGCTTCTATGTATAGTGCCTCATCCAAAACTCTCCTCGCACTCTTAAAGTTTCCCCCTTCGGCATAAAGCTGCCCTAGCAAACGATACACTTCGACAAATTCTTCAGGATATTCTATATTTATTAACTCCAGGAGCTTAATTTTTTCCTTGCGATTTTCTGCATTATAAATAAAATAAGTATATATATCACGAACTACCTGCTGCCGTTCGCCCTCCGGCAATGTGCTTGCATATAATAAAATTGCTTCGGCAAAAGCCCTTGCTGAATTGTAATTATTAGTCTTTAGGTTTTTTTCTATTTTTGATAGTGGACGTTCAAGAGAAAGCCTGTTGCTACAAAGAAGAGTTAAAGTTATTTGCCGTCGGTCCTTTATATAGTTTTCTTTTTTCAGTCTTTCGCTTTCCTGCTCAAAAAAATAAGTACAAACACAGCTTATTGTAAATGAAATTATTAATAGCGCAAACGCCGCTTGATAACACCTACGTTTTGCATTATCCCAGCTTACAATAAGAGAAATAAGAGCTATCACGAAAGTTACTAAAATACTAATATATATCATTCGTACAACACCTGCTATTTTCTACCGATTAATACCCTGCTACTTCTAAAACAACTGATACGCAGCCCTGAACCCGGCGACAAAACACGCGCATTTGATGCTCTGAAAGTGGCGCTGATAACTTATGCACTATTTCGTTTGATGGGAAAAATGTCGCCTCGGTAAGCTTTATATCTTGTTCTGCCATTTTTGAATATGATCCAAGGGCAACCTCTCGAAATATATATCGAAGCCGCGAATTGCGGGTAAATTCTCCATCTTTTATATCATCTTCTGGATTTTCTAGAAATGATTTAAGATTCTCATCAGGTGCCAAATAACGCAGAAGATGATCAAGTAGCGTTCTGAAAGACACCCCAGCATGACGAATCCATCCGTCGTGACCTGACCTTATTGCCGTTATGCCTTCTCGATATACGTCAGCTAATTTTGGATTCACTGCTTGTAAACGCGTCTCAACCTCATCCCCTAATGTATCAAGAAAGCTATCTGTGCTTTTAACACTAAGTTGATCTAGGGCGCATTCGTCTAGCCGATGAAGAACAGCAGCAGCAGATATAGCTGCATATGGTTCAATTGTAGGCGCCTTGAAGAGCAAGCTACTCGTATCAACCAAGAAAGAATTATCCATTTCATTATACACGGAGGCTGATAGCAAATTAAGCTGTGTAGTTGCCTCATTCACGTCAGCAAAATAAACACCTGCACTTTCCATAGGTTGAGTTAAAATCTCAGCATTTATCCGTGATGTCGCCAAAGAGGTATCAACTAAATTTTTGACCGTAGATATTTCATTTTGCAGTGTATTGCCTAGCGAAATAAGGCTATCTTGGGATAATAAGTTTATAGCGCTTGGTTGATCTAGAAGTGGTAACTCAGCCAGTTTCTCCATGCTAAAAACGTTTACTCCATTATAATCAACAACATGAAGATGTTCGATATGATTGCAAACACTACTGGCCATTGATGCTGTAGTGGCAAAAATTGAGCCCGTTGCGTTAACAGCTATGTTAGAAGAAAAAGGGAATGCGTTCTGATTGTCCAGTAAAAGCGCTGACGGCGCGCTTGCAATGTTTGCAAAATTATCAGCACATGACACGACAGATGAAATATCGTTACTTAGTATAGAGAGATTGTCTTTCAAATCAAACATCGCGCTAGCTGGTGCACTAGCACATCTAAGATCCAAGCTCTTCTCTATCATAGACGTTACGTTGGAAATATTTTCAGTAACAACATTAACTTTGTTGGTAAGCGTGCTAATGGAGGAAGTCCATATATTGGGGACTACAAACGCATCATTATAACTATCCACAAAAGACCTCCTTAAAATCACATTATTATTTATAATAACGTGTTAATTTCGTGACATAAATCTCAAAAAAGGTAAAAATATGCAAGATTTATATAAAAATACAAAAAACAGTTAACACCTTGATTTTACTACTTTTATATATAACGTCAAGTGAATTAACTGCTTATGGGTTTATAATGGCGGAGAGGCTGGGATTCGAACCCAGGGTTCCGCTTATAACGGAACAACCGCTTAGCAGGCGGCTCCTTTCAACCACTCAGGCACCTCTCCATAATTTGGCA
>JAVCCJ010000077.1 GCA_030765585.1 Candidatus Zapsychrus exili
AAAAGAATTTTCTTCTTTAACTCTGGTATCTTAAAACTATTAACAAATGATGACAGCATATAATTAAAATCTTATTTTTTAGAAACTAATTTTTTCTTAGCTAATTGTTTTTTAGATAGTTTTCTACTAGATTCTTCTTTAGACTCTTCTATCTTTCCACCAGCTTTAATAATTTTATCACGAGCAGTAGCTGACATGCTCTCTGTTTGAAAAACAAGAGCTTGCTTTATTTCTCCATTTCCCAAAATCTTAAAAGGTTTATTAATGCTATTTATTAAACCTTCCTTTTTAAGAAGCTCTGCGGTCACAATAGTACCTTCTTTAAGACTACTTAATCTATCTAATGTAACAATTTGATTTAGTATAGGTCTTTTACTTCTAAAACCAACTTTTGCAAGACGTCTAATTAAAGGGCTTTGTCCGCCTTCTGACCCGCCTACAGTCCATCGTCCTGAACGAGATCTCTGACCATTCTCACCACGACCACTAGTTTTACCAGAACCTGATCCTTGCCCGCGACCAATAATTCTTTTCTTTTTTCTCGACCCTTTTGGCGACTTTAATTCGTGAAGTTGCATGCTTTAAAACCTTTACTTTTATTAATCAACAGTTTTTAAACGAGTTAATCCATCAATAGTTGCCTTAACTACATTGATTGGGTTATTTGATCTATGACATTTTGTTAAAATATTATGTATACCCGCTCCATCGCAAATAGCACGTACAGGACCAGATGCTATAACACCAGTACCTTCAGAAGCTGGTTTAAGGAGAACTCTTGCTCCACCACATTGTCCAATAATTTCATGAGTTATAGTTGTTCCTCTCATAGGAACTTTAATTAAATTTTTCTTTGCAATACCCATAGACTTTCTAATAGCAATCGCAACCTCTGCGGCTTTTGCTAAAGCATATCCAACATTTCCTTTTGTATCGCCTACAACAACCAAAGCACTAAAAGACAATTTCTTACCACCTTTAGTTACTTTTGTTATTCTATTTATAGATATAACTTTTTCAATAAAACCAGTTTCTTCAAAAGTATTATATTGTCTCTTTTTAGGAGGAGCGCCTCTATTATTTCTAGCAAATTCTTTTGGCTTAGGTTTTTCAGCGACAACAGAAGCTTCTTTTTTCTCAACCGTTTCTTTCTTCGAATCCTCTTTCACTTCTTCAACCTTAATCTCTTCAGCCTTAGCTTCTTCTTTCACTTCTTCAACCTTAGTCTCTTCAACCTTAGCCTCTTCTTTTACCTCTTCAACCTTAGCTTCCTCTTTCACTTCTTCAGTCTTAACTTCCTCTTTAGATTCTTGTTGCACTTCTTCTGCTTTAGCTTCAACAGCATCTACTTGTTCTGGCTTTTCTTGATTCTCTAATTGTTGTTTATTTTCTTCGTTTTCCATAATCCTTAAAACTCTAAACCCCCTTTTCGAGCTCCATCAGCAAATGCCTTAACTCTTCCGTGAAAAAGGTATCCTCCTCTATCAAAACAAACTTTTTTGATTCCTTTTTCTTGAGCTTCTTTAGCAAAAACTTCTCCAAAAGCTTCTGCAGCACTAACATTGCCACCACTTTTAACAGAGCTACATCTCTTATCTAAAGTAGACATTCCTAATAAAGTTTTTCCACAACTATCGTCTACTATTTGAGCTTGTAAATTTTTCAAGCTTCTATGAATACACAATCTTAATCTATCAGGAGTACCTGATACTGTTTTTCTTATTCTTCTATGACGAAGTATTCGTTTGAATTCTTTTTTATCTATCTTTTTCATAATAAAACCTATTTTGTAACTGACTTTCCTTGTTTTCTTCTTACAATCTCGCCCACGTATCTAATTCCTTTTCCCTTGTAAGGTTCAACTGGCTTTAAAGCTCTTATTTTTGCTGCCGTTTGACCAACAGAGACATTGTTTGTACCTTCTATAGAAATAGATGTCTGAGTAGGAACTGTAATTGTTACATCCTCTGGAGACTCAAACTCTACAGGATGGCTAAAACCTAAATTAAATGTTATTTTGTTTCCTTGTAATTGTGCGCGAAAACCAATTCCTTGTATTTCTAAATCTTTCTTATGTCCCTTTGTTATACCAATTACCATATTATTCAATCTAGCCCTTATGGTACCGTGATTAGAACGATTTTGTTTTGCGTTAGAAGTGCGAGTTATGACTAACTCCTCTCCCTTATGCTCTACATTTATACCATTTGGTATATTTATGTCTAGTTTGCCTTTTGGTCCTTCTAAGCAAACATTTCCGCCATTAATATTTACCTTAACTTCTTTTGGTACACTAACTGGAACTTTTCCTATTCTTGACATATTCTTTTATACCTTACCAAATATAACACAATACTTCTCCACCAACTTTTGCCTTACGAGCTTCTTTATCCGTAATAACACCCTTAGAGGTTGAAAGTACTGCTGTTCCCATACCGTTTAAGACCCTAGGAATATTATCCCTTTGAGCGTAAACTCTTAAACCCGGTTTAGAGACTCTTTTAATACCAATAATAGCCTTCTTTTCGCCATATTTTAAATAAATTTTATAGCTTCCTTGAACACTATCTTTCATTAGACGAAAATCTTCAACATATCCCTCTGACTTAAAGATTTCCAATGTCTTACCTATCAGCTTAGAAGCTGGAACATCTACTGTTTCTTTTTTAGCTTGTTGACCATTTCGTATTATCGTCAAAAAATTACTAATTGGATCGTTCAATGACATTTCTTATTCCTTTATTTTCTTTTATAAAATAGAGAACTACTTACCAACTTGCTTTCTTAACACCCGGGATTTCTCCCTTCCAAGCTAATTCTCTAAAACAAATTCTACAAACACCGAATCTTCGCAAAAATGCTTTTGGTCGCCCACACAATTGACAACGATTATATTGTCTTGTTGAGAATTTTGGTTTTCGTGCTGCTTTATTTACTAATGCTTTTTTTGCCATAATATTTTTATTTCTTACTAAAAGGCATTCCTAATAGAGTTAACAACTCAAATACCTTTTCTTTTTCGCCATTTTTGAAAACTAATGTTATATCCATACCTTGTGTATACGCCATTCGTCCAGTATCAATTTCTGGAAAAATTGCTTGATCTGAAAGACCAAGAGTATAGTTGCCTTGCTTATCAAAGCCATTACGTGAAACACCATTAAAATCTCTAATCCTAGGAAGAGCTACATTAACCATTCTATCTAAAAATTCATACATTTTTGTTTTACGCAAAGTTACTTTACATCCAACTGTCATTCCTTCACGTAATTTAAAATTTGAGATAGATTTCTTTGCTTTTGTTACAATTGGCTTTTGACCTGTAATCGTTGTCATTATATCAACAGCATGATCCATCATCTTAGCATCACTAATCGCTCCACCAACTCCCATATTAACAACTATTTAATCTAGCCTAGGCAAAGCTAAAGAGTTTTTTATATTAAACTTCTCTTTTAAGGCCGGTATACATTCTTGGTTATATTTATCTTGTAAACGAGAACTCACCTTTAAACCACCTCTCCACTTTTTTTGCTAATTCTTACTTTCGAACCATCTTTTAAAATTGAAACACCAAAACGAGTTGGCTTATTTGTCTTTTTATCTAAAAGCATAATATTTGAAATGTGTATAGACGTTTCTATTTCAATAAAACCACCTTGTTGATCTTGCTGAGTTTTTCTCTTTGCCTTCTTTACCATATTAATGTTTTCAACTATAACACGATCACTCTTAGGAAAAACTCTTAAAATTTTACCTATCTTCCCTTTGTCTTTCCCAGCAATTACAACTACTTGATCATTTTTTTTAATACTTAACATTTAAACTACCTCAGGTGCTAAAGAAATTATTTTCATATAATCCATACCTCTTAGCTCTCTTGCAACAGGACCAAAAACACGTGTTCCTCTTGGGTTGCCTGCATCATCTACAATTACAACCGCATTGCTATCAAAACGAACGTATGTTCCATCAGAGCGTCGGATAGGAAATTTTGTTCTTACAACAATAGCTTTTGCCATTGTTCCTTTTTTAACTGCCGCTTCTGGAGCAGATTCTTTAATATTTACCTTAATAGTATCTCCAATTTTAGCAAACCGCCTGCCTTTTACATTAAGCGCACTTATCATAGAAGCCTTACGAGCTCCGGAATTATCAGCTACATTTAATAATGTTTTCATATATATCATAAAGACCTCTTATTCTTCTAATTTCTTTACTATACTAGCAATTACCCAGCGTTTATCTTTTGAAATTGGGCGAGTCTCTTGAATCTTAACAATATCCCCTGCTTTAGATTCATTTTTCTCGTCATGCGCTTTATATTTAGAAGCAGTTCTTACAACTTTTGTATATTTAGAATGTTTTGTAGACCACTTAACCTGAACAGTGCGAGTCTTGTTCATCTTGTCACTTACAACAGTGCCTTGAAGAACTTTTCTTCTATTTAGTCTCTTTGTCACTTCTGGCATCTTCTATTTCTCTTTCTCTTAATATTGTCAAAATACGAGCAATATCTTTTTTTAACATTTTAAAACGTGCTGGTTTTTCAACAGCGCCCATTTTGCGTTGATAACTAAGATCAAAAAGCTCTTTTTTAAATGTTTTCTCTTTTTGTATCAACTCTTCTTTTGTTAATTCTTTTAAATCTTTTATTTTCATAGCAAATTAATGTCCAGCTCTTGTAACAAATTTTGTTTTTAATGGTAGTTTAAATGAAACTAATCTAAAAATTATCTTTGCAAAATCTTCAGGAACGCCACTTATCTCAAATAAGACTCTACCTCTTTTAACTACGGCTACCCAATGATCAAGATCACCTTTTCCTTTACCCATACGAGTTTCAGCAGGCTTTTTAGAAACAGGTTTACTAGGAAATATATTTATCCAAAGGGTGCCTGCCCCTTTTAGCTTTCTAGCTACAACAACACGACAAGCCTCTATATGATTAGAACGAATCATTCCATTTTCTATAGCCTTAAGTCCGTATTCCCCAAAAGTTATTTTACTTCCTGTTGTTGCAATTCCTCTATTTTTTCTTTTTTGGGACTTACGATATTTAACTTTTCTTGGCAATAAAACCATCTATTTAGCTCTCCTGTTTATTTTCAGCAACACTTGTGTTCTGTCTCTTTATTTGTTTTATAACATCACCTTTATAAACCCAAACCTTAACGCCAAGTATTCCATAAGTAGTCAAAGCTTCAGCAAAACCATAATCGATTTTTGATCTAAACGTTTGTAAAGGCAACTTTCCTTCTTTATAACTTTCTTGACGCGCCATTTCAACTCCATTAAGACGTCCAGCGCATCTAATTTTAATACCCTTTGCACCTGATGTCATAGCGTTATCGATAGCTCTTTTCATTGCGCGACGAAATGCGATTCTTTTTTCAAGTTGAAAAGCAACATTTTGTGCAATTAGTTGAGCTTCAATAGAAGGATTCTTAATTTCTCTTGGATCAATAGTAATTTCTTTTGAAGTTATCTTTGCCAACTCTTCCTTTAATCTATCAATATCAGCACCGCGACGACCAATAATAACACCTGGTCTTGCAGTATGAATGATAACTTTTACCTTATCAGCCAATCTTTCAATAACAACCTTAGCTACCGCAGCTTGCACAAATCTCTTTTTGATAAACTTTCTAATCTTTTGATCTTCGATAACGTTCTTTGCAAATTCATGTTTATCGGCATACCAACGACTTCTCCAGTCTTCGATGTATCCAATTCTTAAAACAATAGGACTTACTTTTTGACCCACTTTGACTCCCCTTTATTTTGCTATCAAATCTAATTCTATTGTTAAATGTGATGTTTTCTTTATTATCTTTGTTGCGCGACCAAATGCAGCCGCTCTGAATCTTCTCCATGAAGGGCCTTGGTCAGCAGTTATCTTAGAAATAAAAAGCTGTTCTTCTGATAAACCTTTTTGCTTAGCATTACTTGCAGCCGAATTAAGCACTTTAGAAATCATTTTTGTTGATCCCTTGTTTGCCTGCATCAATATAGCTAATGCTGTTGGCACATCACGACCTCTAATAAGATCAATCACTTGTCTAAGTTTAATAGGTGAAACTCTAACATATCTTGCTTTTGCTATTGATATCATAATAATTATGTCTTTTGAGCTGCTTTCTTAGCTTTGACTCCGCCATGTTTTCTAAAAATTCTTGAATTTGCGAAGACTCCTAGTTTATATCCAACCATATTCTCTGTTATAAAGACAGGAACATGTTTCTTTCCATCATGGACTGCGATTGTATAGCCTACAAAGTCTGGAATAATTGTTGATCTTCTAGACCAAGTTTTTATTGGCAACTTTGATCCAGATTCCACCACTCTGTTGAATTTCTTCATTAATGTATCTTCTATATAAGGACCTTTTTTAATAGAACGTGGCATTACTTAGCACCTCTTCTTCTTACAATATATTGATTTGAATATTTTTTACGTTTTCTCGTTTTAAAACCTTTTGTTGGCTTACCCCAAGGTGTTACGGGATGAGGGTTTCCTTGTGGAGCTTTTCCTTCACCACCACCATGAGGGTGATCGACAGGATTCATTACAACACCTCTTACCTGTCCTCTTTTACCTAACCAGCGCATACGACCTGCTTTTCCTATAGAACGACTTTCATGTTCAACATTACCTATTTGTCCAATAGTTGCACGACAATTAATATGAATTTTTCTTACTTCTGATGAAGGCATTCTTATAAAAGCAAATTCGCCTTCCTTTGCCATAAGTTGTGCTGATGTTCCTGCTGAACGAGCTATTTGTCCACCTTTTCCAGCTTTTAATTCTATGTTATGAACACCTGTTCCAAGAGGAACTTTACTTAAAGGCATACAATTGCCTGCTTTAAATTCAATAACTGAGTCATAAGTACTTGATACCTTATCTCCTACTTTTAATTCTAAAGGAGCAAGAATATAAGATTTTGCTTCATCTTCATACTGAATTAAAGCAATTCGACAAGTTCTGTTGGGATCATATTCTATAGCAAGCACTATAGCTTCTTGATCAATACGATCACGTTTAAAATCTACTAACCTATACATACGCTTATGTCCACCACCGCGATATCTTGCAGTAATTCTTCCGTAAGAATTTCTTCCACCCTTTTTCTTCAAAGGCTTAAGAAGCGATTTTTCTGGCTTAGACTTTGTTATTTCTGCAAAATCAGAAATTGCTGTATGCCTTAAACTAGGTGTCGTTGGTTTAAATCTTTTAATTCCCACTTTTTAAGTTACCTCTATCTTTTGACCTTCTTCAAGCGTTACAAATGCTTTTTTCCAATCAGGTGTTTTTCCTTGTTGCTGACGAACTCTTTTTTTCTTACCAGGCATAATTGTTACATTGACTGCAGCTACTTTTACCTTATATATTTCTTCGACAGCTTTCTTTATTTCAATTTTATTAGCACTCTTAGCTACTTCAAAAAGGTACTTTCTATCAATTTCTAGAGAAGCTCCTTTTTCTGTTCGTATTAAATTTTTAAT
Source organism: Candidatus Zapsychrus exili (assembly GCA_030765585.1). Classification (GTDB taxonomy): domain Bacteria; phylum Omnitrophota; class Gorgyraeia; order Zapsychrales; family Zapsychraceae; genus Zapsychrus; species Zapsychrus exili. The sequence goes on from JAVCCJ010000077.1 coordinate 7,509, forward strand.
AATATCGTAAGATGTAATCATTTCTTTATTCTATCCAATAAACTGTTAAATGCTGTCTTAGATAACAATAGCTTTTTATTTTTTAAAATATCATAAGCATTAACATCACAAGCTCTCATTAAATTAAACCCGCGAATGTTACGTGATGCTTTCATAATGCTTAAATCGCTACCGTCTAGCACAGCTAGGGTTTTACATTTTATATCTAGTTTTTCTAAAACTTTACTAAATTCTTTAGTTTTATTAAAAGCTTCTTTTAAATCAACAATACAAAGCAAATCTTTATCAATAACTTTTGCACACAAGCTTTCTCTTAAAGCTGCCTTTTTTATCTTCTTAGGTAATGGATAATCGAAATCGCGAGGATGTGGTCCAAATACAACCCCACCACCTGCCCAAAGAGGATTACGACTAGAACCAACTCTGGCTCGTCCAGTACCTTTTTGACGATGTGGCTTTCTTCCGCCTCCAGATACACAAGATCTTCCTTTAGTAGATGCTGTTCCTTGACGCAAAGAAGCTTGATACATAACTACTGCTTGATGAATAACGTCTGCATTCACTTTGCCATTAAAAATATCATCTGGAAGATCGATACTTTCTTTTTCTTTACCATTTTTATCTAAAACTGGAAATTTCACTTAACTTTTTCCTTTATTATTTTTAAAGAAGATATTATTTCTTCTTGGCCTTTGCCTTACTTTGCTTCATAGGATTAATCTTATGTTTGATAACAGCTTTCTTCTCTTCAAGCGACCTATATGCCTTCTTAAAAGAACGATTTACAGAAACAACTGCATTGTGATGTCCTGGAATAGCGCCTTTAACTAATATAATATTATTATCGGCATCAACCTCCATAACTCGCAATCCCTGAGTAGTAATTCTTTTTGCACCCATTTGACCTGGCATATTTGTACCCTTAAGTGTTCTTGAAGGATCAGCACTAGCACCAATGGAACCAACTCTTCTATGATGCATTGAACCATGTCCTCCTGGTCCACCAGACCAATGCCAACGTTTCATACCGCCTTGAAAACCTTTACCAATCGATGTTCCTGTAAAATCAACAAAGTCTCCTGGCTTAAAAAAATCTGCCTTGATTTCTTGGCCAACTTGATAATCTTTGTTATCAGTTGAAGAAAATTCTCTTACAACTTTAGTAGGCGTTACAGAAATTTTCTTAAAGAATCCTAATTCAGGCTTAGTTAGTCTTGATTCTTTAACAGCTCCAAAACCTAACTTAATCTTCATCGGTTCTTCTTTTAATTCCAAGACAGTACATGGCCCAACTTCAACAACCGTTACGGGAACAACATTTCCTTCTGGGTCGAAAATCTGAGTCATACCTAATTTTTTTCCAATCAGACCTCTTAACATTTCACTTACTTTCTTATTGTTTGATTTCTACGTCAACACCAGCAGGAAGATTTAACTTTCTTAATGCTTCAATCGTCTTTGCTGTCGGCTCAAGTAAATCAACTAACCTTTTATGTGTTGCTAGACTAAATTGCTCTCTAGACTTTTTATCTATAACTGGAGACCTAAGAACCGTATAAAGTTCTTTTTTAGTAGGTAACGGTACGGGACCTGAAACTTTAGCTCCGGTACGAATTGCTGTATCTACTATCTCTTTTGTAGATTGGTCAATGAGCCTGTGATCAAACGCTTTTAATTTTATTCTTATTTTTTGCATATTTTACCTTTTAGTTATTCTATAACCTCATGAATAACGCCAGCTCCAACAGTACGTCCACCTTCACGAATAGCGAAGCGTAGCTCTTTTTCCATAGCAACAGGTTGAATAAGTTCAACTTCCATTTCAACGTTATCACCTGGCATACACATCTCTACACCCTCTGGAAGAAGTGCTGTTCCGGTAACATCTGTTGTTCTGAAATAAAACTGTGGTCTATATCCTTTAAAGAAAGGAGTATGTCTTCCGCCTTCTTCTTTAGTTAGAATATATGCTTTAGCTTTAAATTTAGTATGTGCAGCAATTGTTCCAGGAGCAGCTAAAACTTGTCCTCTTTCAATTGCTTCTTTATCAATACCTCTTAAAAGAAGACCGACATTATCTCCTGCTTGTCCTTCTTCCATTTCTTTTCTAAACATTTCAACACCTGTTACAACCGTCTTTTTAGCTTCTTTTGTCATACCGACGATTTCAGCATTATCTCCAACATGAATCTTTCCTCTTTCGATTCTACCTGTTGCAACAGTTCCGCGACCAGAAATAGAGAAAACATCTTCTATCGCCATTGAGAATGGTTTATCTAGTTCACGAGGTGGTTCAGGAATAAAAGAATCAACGGCTTCCATCAGCTTATCAATTGATTCTGTTTTTGTTGGATCATCCATATTATTTAAGGCTTCTAAAGCACTTCCTTGAATTATAGGAGTATTGTCTCCGTCATAATTATATTTAGTAAGAAGTTCTCTTAATTCCATTTCAACTAGTTCAAGAAGTTCTTTGTCTTCTACTTGATCACATTTATTCATGTAAACAACGATAGAAGGAACGTTTACCTGACGTGCTAAAAGGATATGCTCTTTTGTTTGAGGCATAGCTCCATCAGCAGCTGATACAACTAGAATAGCTCCATCCATTTGAGCAGCACCAGTAATCATATTTTTAATATAATCAGCGTGACCTGGACAATCAATATGAGCATAATGACGACTCTCTGTTTCATACTCAAGATGAGCGATATTGATTGTAACTCCTCTTTCTTTTTCTTCAGGAGCGTTATCAATAGAATCATACGAACGCTCTTGAGCGAACCCTTTTTTTGCTTGATAAAGAGTGATCGCAGCTGAGAGAGTTGTTTTACCATGATCAACGTGACCAATGGTTCCGATGTTCATGTGCGGTTTATTTCTTACGAATTTTTCCTTAGCCATAAATGCCTCCTTTTTAAATAAAAAGAATTTCTTATTTCTTATTTCTTATTTGTAAGTTCCTTTGCTCCCATAATCTTCTCGGAAACATATTTAGGAACTTCTGCATAATATGATGGTTCCATTGAAAAAGATGCTCTACCTTGCGTTAAAGAACGCAAAGCATTAACATAATTAAACATCTCAGCTAAAGGAACATCACAACGTGCTGTTTTTAAATTTCCCCTACTACCATTCCAACTATTTGAGCTCTTCTTTGATTCAGATCCCCTAAAACTGTGCTCATAAAATCTTCAGGAGAAGTTACTTCTATGTCCATAACAGGCTCAAGCAAAACAGATTTTCCTTTTCTCAATCCTTCTTTAAGCGCCATCTTAGCCGCTAATTGAAATGCCAACTCGCTTGAATCTACTTCATGATATGAACCATCAACTAATGTTACAGTAAAATCAACAACAGGATAAGCAGCTAGTATACCATTATTTGCACCATCCATGATACCCTTTTGAACGCACTTTATAAATTCACGAGGTATTGATCCACCCTTAATTCTATCAATAAATGTAACGCCTTTTCCTTTTTCTTCAGCTGGCTCTATATCAATAATGACGTGGCCATATTGACCCTTACCACCAGTTTGTGAAATGTACTTCCCTGATATACCTTTAACTTTTTCTGTAATAGTTTCCTTATAAGCAACCTCTGGACGACCAACTGTAGTCTCTAAATTAAATTCTCTCTTCATACGATCAATAATAATCTCTAAATGAAGCTCTCCCATTCCAGATATAATAGTCTGAGCTGTTTCATGATCATACATAACTTGCAAGGAAGGATCCTCATCTAAAAATTTTCTTAAAGTCAAACCTAACTTATCTTGATCAGCTTTTGTCTTAGGCTCTATAGACATAGAAACTACTGGCTCTGGTATCTTCATGTTTTCTAAAACAATTTTATTGTCAATATTACATATAGTGTTTCCAGATTTTGATTCTTTTAATCCAACCAATGCAACAATTTCTCCAGCTGATGCTTTCTCAGCAATTTCTTGTTTATTAGAATGCATAACAACTATCTTCGCGATTCGTTCTTTTGCTTTTTCAGATGAATTATATACCTGTGTTCCCGATGTAATAGTTCCAGAATATATTCTTGTGTAGAATAATTTTCCAACATAAGGGTCAGTTGCTACTTTAAATATTAATGCGCTTAGAGGAACATCTGGTTTTGGCTCCCAAGCTAAACTTTCTTTCGTTTTTGGATCTTCACCTTTAACCTGAGGAACTTCCAAAGGAGATGGAAGATAATCGCATATAGCATCTAGTACAAGTTGAACTCCTCTATTCCTTAAAGCTGTTCCTGTTAAAACTGGTAAAAATGCATTTTTAAGTACGCTTCTTCTTATAGCTGCTTTAAGCTCGTCTTTTGTAATTTCTTGCTCTTCTAAAAATTTCTCCATTATACTATCGTCTGCATCAGCTAGCTTCTCTATAAGTGTATGTTTGCATTCTTCTAATTTTTCTTTTAAATGTTCTGGTACTTCGCTTCTTTCTAAATCCATTCCTTCAGCATCTTTATATGTAATATATTCCTCGTTAACAACATCTACAATACCTTCACATTGATCTTCTGCCATATTTGGAAAATTAATTACCGCTGCATTAGCACCTAATCTATCATGTATTTCTCCTAAAACTCTTTCGTAACTTGCACCCAATCTATCAATTTTATTAATAAAACAAATACGAGGAACATTATATCTATCAGCTTGACGCCAAACAGTTTCAGTTTGAGATTGAACACCACTTGTTGCACACAATATAACTACAGCGCCATCAAGAACCTTAAGCGATCTTTCTACTTCAACTGTAAAATCAACGTGTCCTGGAGTATCAATTATATTTATCTTCTTTTTTTGCCAGTAACATGTTGTATTAGCAGATGTAATTGTAATGCCTCTTTCCTGCTCTTGAGCCATCCAATCCATAGTTGCATTACCTTCATCAACTGTGCCCATTTTATGTATAACGCCTGTGTAAAACAAAATACGTTCTGTTGTAGTTGTTTTACCAGCATCAATATG
>JAVCCJ010000012.1 GCA_030765585.1 Candidatus Zapsychrus exili
AGGTTGGATTTTATAACTCTAGTTATGATTTTAATGGACTTCAAATTGGGATTATAAATGAAGCTGATTGGTTAAACGGAGTGCAAATAGGTCTTATTAATGTTCACAAGAACGGCGAAAGAGACTTTTTTCCTATAGTTAATTTTTCATTTTAATTTAAATGTATTATAGGTTTTTGTTGTCAGAGAGGATTATATTTTATGGTTAAAAGGATAGAGGTTAATATTGTTGCAGGTAGAATTCTAGAATTATTGGAACACAACAAGGGACTTTTTGCGAAACAAATGGTATCTGAAGTTTTAAAAGAGCCAGAAGACTTGGTTTTAAAAGGAATAGAGTGTCTTGTAAAGAACGATTTAGTTGAAATTCAAAGAGAAGAAAATATATTGATAGAAAAAAATAATTAAGTACAGGTGATTTTTTACAAAATTGCAGCTATCTTTTAATTTTAATAGGATTTTACTTTCTTTAGCTTATTTCTAGGTTTAATTCGTATCTTGAAATATATCGAATTCTTGATAGAATATTATCTTATTTAACGGAGATTGATACGTCTAAGTGGTTGCAACAAAGGTATAGAAAGTTTGCGTAAAAATGGAAGTGGAGTCTTTAAGTAGGGGGAGAATAAGTGGTTTCAGTGTGTGAGAATAAAAAGGGGAGATTTCTGCCTAAATCATTTGATGTTGCCCATAGGTTGTGTTTTGTGATTCATGATGTTATGTGTCAAATAATCACGTCAGGAGAAGAGGGCAATTTCTTTACTACAACTATTGAGTTAAAAAATAAGAATGAACGAGAAGCGTTAAATAATATAGATGATTTCTTTGCGTTGTTGGAAAGTGAGGAACGTTTTGAGGACAGGGCCGAGATTCTGAGAACGGTCGTTTTGCCTGCAGTCTTATCTGACATGATGCATTGTATTTTTGAATCTTTAGAAAGCTCCCGAAAGGCTAAATTGGGTGTTTCCTACATGCTTATACGGAAACCATTACAGGAGAGTTTGTATTTACTAGAGTCAGTTGTGCTGGATGAGTCGGATTTTGCAAAAAAATTAGTCGAAGACCCTTTAAAACTTCGTCCAAGCAATGCGGGTGGTGTTGAAGACCATGGGCGACGAATTAAAAAGGTCCTAGAGATTATTAGTGAAACTCCTCGCCTTGATGCTGATTATATTGCACAGCTTAGATATGACAAAAAGAAGGAAGACAGTTTTGATGGAGCATGTAATCACGCAATGCATTTGTTTACGCAACATGAAGCTATTCGAACTGAAAACTTAAATATCAACTTTATCTTTTCTGGTTGGGAAGAAAAGATAACCCAATGGTCATATTTTTATAGTCGGTTACCATATTTGCTCTTTTATACCCATAAAATGGTCGAACATATCGTAGAAAGGATAGTTCCTACGTCACAAGAATATCTTGATGATATTCAAAGAAGATTATCTGCGCTAATTATTTTATGGTGGGAAGGCATTGATGAGCAGTACACCTGTGATCAGCTAATGATTTTTGTGAAAGAAACAGAATCTTGGCTAAAGAAACATTGCAAATCTGCTGGGCACAGAATCCCCAATAATAAAGATTTATGGAGAATGTCAAAAACAGGTGCTTTTCCGAAAGAAAACATATTTTCAGTTAAGGCGCGTGCTCTAAAGTATGAAGCTCGTGCTGCTATAAACAAAATATATGCAAACTAAACGTTAATTATGGTAAGTAGGAGATAATAAATATGCAAGCAAATGAAAGATCGCTAGAGATATTAAACTTATTTGGTAAATATATTCAAGATGGAGATGAGTCTACTGTTAAAGGCATTTCGGAAAAAGAACTAGAGATTACTTTGATACAATGTCTTCAAGATAAAGAATCTTCTCAATACGAAGCTATGGAAAGATGGTTGGATAAGTTAACAAATAATAAGAAAGAGAACCAAAGAAAAAATGAAAAAGTAGAAGAAAGAATTTGGAATTTAATTTTCTTAATCGTAGGAGTTTTGATTACTTACATCAGTACTTCGTTAATAGTAAAATAAATAAGCTAATAAGAAAATTGAAGGATGGCAGCAAAAGACATTTGGCGATCGATTTCTTATTATGGCTCCAAGAGAAAACAAAAAAAATTAATCGTTAATTATGATAAGTCAGAATAAATTTTAAGAAGGTCTTTCAATGAATACAGATCAATCATATTTACAAAGATATAAAAAATTTTTACGAGAATATGCGAGCAGACACTACTATTTAATTATTAACAGAAGAATAAAGGGTGAAAGATTATTAGGACAACGTAGCATTAATTTGCTTCTGCATATTCTTCAAAGATCACGTTATTTGTCCGAATCGCTCGCAATGTGTTTTAATCATAAACATCAATCGGTCGCATATTTGGCCGTTAGAGCGCACTTTGAAGTAACAGGCATGCTGGTATATTTTTATAATAAAATAAAAAGATTTTATGAAAAAGACATTACATATGAAGAAATGGATGTAGTTCTTCGTCGTTTAACATTAGGGGGCAGAGCTTCGGCGCAAAAACTTTTACCAAGTTTTTCTAAGGCTATTAGTGTTATGGATTTCATTGATGAAGCAGATCGATTATTTAATTCTATGGCCAAAGAAAAGAAAGATATTTATCGTGATCGTTATGATTATTTGTCTGAATTTTGCCATCCCAATAATTTTGGTTTAACTCTTGGGTGTAATATTGTCGGATGGAATGGACGTACTTTTGCAAAAACTCAAGTTCTTGAGAAAAGAGATAAAAAAGAGCTTATTCGTGATTTTAATATTAGTTCAATTCTTTTTTTCTCGATATATGATAAATGTTTTGAGATTATAAAAGAAAGAGAATCAAAAGATATGCCATTATTATTTAAAAGTTTCACTGCTTTTAATTGGGCTCTTATAAAATTTAAGCTGGGAGCAAAAGATAAAGCATTTGAACGCGCTAATTAATCGTTAATTATGATAAGTAGAAAAATGATGCGAGGAATATATGAAAAAAAATGAAACTGTCGTTCGTGGAGCGCCAAAGCTTGTTGGCAGAAATCTTTCGCCCGAAGAAAGAGAGGCACGAGCTGCAAAAGAAAGAGCCGAGACCGCTGAAACAGGGCTCCTTTTCAATTTGAAACGTTTTGCTGTGTGTTTAAGTCAAGGAAACACGACGATGTATTTTGACAAGATTACAACAGCTACAATTTCTGAGCTAGTAAGGTTTAAAAAGGTAATTAGACAATATAAAAAGGATCTAGCTAAAGTTACTTTTTCAAATTCCCGACTTACAATATACGATATTCTAAAAGCGGCGATAAATCATGAGCTATTAAGACGAAAATCAATACTTTTTAAAATTTACTCTTTGCTGTTACCGCTTCGGAAAGTAATAGCTTGGCAAGTTGGTCATAGAAAAAGTCATTATTATAAAGAATTTGGCATAATATTTGTTTATAAGTATACTCATAATTTCTTTTATGCTCCAATAAGCAAACACGTTAAAGCTTTATGGCGATTTTGGCTGTTACATTGGAAATGGCTCTTACAATCTTCCGGTGGTATAGGTCTTGGTTATCTGTTATTAAAATTATATCGTTATTTAAATTAAACATTAATTATAATAAGGAAGAAAGGAAGAGAATGATAAAGAAATTATTAAACCCAATTATAGTATCATGGATTGCTATTTGTATATCTGTTTTTAGTGTTTGGTTCTCAATACGTAATGCAAACACTAATCGTATAATGCATCTCAATAATATCCGAGGGGAAATAGTGACTCAATTAACTATTGTAGGTTTAGAATTACTATCTAATATTAAATCTCTATTAAAATATAGCAACCCAGATTTAGATACTATCGAAATCCTTAAAGAATTAGCTGAAGATATAGTAAAAATACGAAATAATTTCAAGCTGGAGGCATTTGGCTCTCCGTCTTTAAAAGTTATTGATAAGTACGCCAAAGATCTTTCAGCAATAAAAATAGATTGGGATGATTCTATACATATTTTTGAAAAACTTACACAGGCTGTAAACGCAAAAGATATGGAAAGCGTAAAACAATGCACTAAAGGTCTACACGAAAGATTCCACGGCACAAAAACACCATGAAAGAAATCAAACTTCCAGCTAGATACATAATTCGAGCTTCTTTGCCTATTCATTTTGACAACAAAGAATCTGAACAAGTAGGAAACATAAAAGCTGCCCATATTAGCACATTCAAAGTTAACAAAGAAGAATATGACATTGTTCAGAAGAATGGGGCACAAGTTATATCCAGCACTATTTATATTGAATCCCTGATCGAGGATATTTTGTCAATTTACTTATTTGAAGATAAAAAAGAGAATAATAGCAAGAGGTCTTTTTTTGATAATGAAATATTAAAATCTGACAACTTATCATTCTCTGCCAAAAAAGAATTATTACAAAAACTTTTAAATAGCCTTGTTTTTTTAAAAGGCAAAGAAAAAGATCTTTTACAAAAGAATTTTAAAAATATTTTAAATATACGCAATGCTTTTGCACATGGAAAACTTGTAGACGATACGAACAAAGATTGGCAAATTCAATATTATTCAGGAAGCAAAAAAAACATCTCCTTAGACGACATATACTGGCAAGAACTAGAAGATTGTTTTAACCAAACCGACACATTGCTTAAAGACATAAAAGATAAACTAGTCAAAAAGTTTACACCCTCAAGTTAGCATAAGATGAGCTAATTAAACGTTAATTATGATAAGTAGAACTAACTATTGATAAAATATGTTATCAATAGTTTGTTCAAAAAATATACGAAAAATAAATTCATATGAGTAGAAAATTTAAAATATTATCAATCGATGGTGGTGGAATTAGAGGCTTGATTCCTGCAATG